>CAXTRZ010000075.1:9967-10317 GCA_964246715.1 uncultured Acidobacteriaceae bacterium
CCATGCCTGTCCTTGGCTTCTTTCGGCGGATCGTGCGGGGATACTTCAAGCGGCACTTTCGTGCGGTGCGGGTGAGTGGGGCGGAGCGGTTCGCGGCTGCACAGACGGCAAGCGGACCGCTGATTGTGTATGCCAACCATAGCTCCTGGTGGGATCCGATGGTGCAGGTGCTGTTGGCGGAGGAGTTGATGCCGCAAGGGAGGCACTACGCGCCGATGGACGCGGCGGCGCTGGAGCGGTATGGGATTCTGAAGAAGATCGGCGTCTTTGGGGTGGAGATGAAGACGCCGCGCGGCGCAGCGCAGTTCCTGCGCATGGGACTTGCAGTGCTCCAGGGTGGCGGGGTGATG
>CAXTRZ010000076.1:0-10216 GCA_964246715.1 uncultured Acidobacteriaceae bacterium
TCCACCGCGGCGAGATCATTGTCTTCCGCTACCCCCATGACCAGACCAAAAGCTACATCAAGCGTGTGGTCGCTCTCCCCGGCGACATCATCCGCATCGACCGCGGGCGCGTCTGCGTCAACAACAAGTACGTCCCGGAGCCCTACGTCCCCACCCGCTTCACCGACGATCGCTCCATGCCCAACCTGGAACTCGGCCCCGACGAATATTTTGTCCTCGGTGACCACCGAAATGTCGCCTCCGACAGCCGCGACTTCGGCCCCGTTCCACGCTCACTCATCTACGGCAAAGCCGCCTTTGTCTATTGGCCTGTCGATCAGGCCGGCGTCGTTCGCTAGCGGCAAACTCCCGCAAACGCGGCTAAGTTGCAGTGCATTGTGCGGCTACTTAGGGGGAGCATCGGGGTGGTCGGGGTGGAGGTATTTGGCGAGAAACATGTAGACCTCGTGGCGGGACTCAAGGGCTAGCGAGGAGTCCATGCGGTTGAAGTAGTGACCGCCGGGGGCGTCCTGGTAGACCTTGTAATCGAAGTGCTTGCCCTCGGCTTTGAGGGCCTGGATGAGGTGTTCAACTTCGAGGTAGTTGACATCTTCGTCGTTGGTGTTGGTATGGATGAGCAGAGGGGTATCGAGCTCCGCGGCGTGGGTGACGGGAGAGCGTTTGCGGTACTCGGCGATGTCGTCGTGGGCGGTCTCGCCAAGGTGGTAGGGGGCGGAGTAGATCTTGCGGTAGGCATCGGTCTCATAGCCCATGCGGGCGATAAGGTCGGAGACCGGGACGCCTGCGTAGGCGACAGCATAGTCATGCGGATGAGCGAAGATGTTCATGAGGGTGATCATGCCGCCGTGGCTCCAGCCGACGATGCCGACGCGCTTGGGATCTAGGAAGCTGTAACGATCGAGCATCCACTTCATGCCCATAAAGACGTCGTCGGTCTCGCGGCCGCCGTAGTCGATGTTCTCGTAGAGGGCGCGGCCGTAGCCGGTGCTGCCTCGGTAATCGGTGGCCACGATGGTGTAACCTTGCAGGACGAGTTCGCGGATGAGGTGAGCGTCGATTGAGGTGTCGAGTGAGGCGTGAACGCCCTGGTGGACGAAGACGATGAGGGGCTGCTTGCGGGAGCGGTCAAGGTTTTTCGGGATGAAGGTGTAGGCGTGGATGATAAGGGGATTGGTGGCGCCAGGCTCTTTGGGCTTTTTGACGCGGGCGGGAGGCAGACCGCCGTACTCGGATTTGTCGATTTCAGCGACATCGCCAAGTTTCTGATACCAGAGAAGGTCATCGAGCTTTTTGGCAAGTTGGTCTGTGGCGAAGTTGGGAGCCGCGCCGGGGCCTTCAGCCTGGGCGGCTGCGGCTGGCGGCGCGGCTGGGGCGTTCTGAGAGCGGGCGATGGTGACGGGCGCAAGGAGAGCGAGAAGTGCGAAGGAGGCAAGCGGGCGCGGGCGGAGTGCGGCCTTGGACATCGATGGGGCTCCGGGACGAGTGGATTGACGTGGTTACGTACTACTGTAAACGACGGAGACGGTTGCGCGGCTGGAAGCTGAGCGGTTCCTCGAAAGTGCTATTGCAAATTGATTGCCTTGGGCCAGCTTTGGGCTTGTTCTGCTGGGCCGTCCTTGCAGAATTATGCGAGTGTGTACATGAACTAGGATGGCGCAGAAAAGTTGATGGGGCGGGGGCGATAGGCGCGGTGATGGCGATGCGAACGTATATGGATGCGAACGAGGAAGAGGGGCAGGCACTGCTGGAGTTTGCGGTGTCGCTGCCAGTTTTGCTGGTCGTCATAACAGGCATTCTGGCGTTTGGTCTGGTGCTGAACAACTATGTAATGCTGACCAATGCGACGGATGATGGGGCCCGTGCGCTTGCAATCAGCCGCGGGCAGACGACTGATCCATGCGCAACAACGGTGAATGCGGTGTATGCGGCGGCGCCGGTGCTGCGGCAGTCCGGGTACACGTTTACAATTATGCTAAACGGGACGAAGTACACAGGGACGACGTGCAACAGTTCAGGGGCGGTCGCAAATATGGTGCAGGGGGCGCAGGCGCAGGTGACGGTGAGCTACCCGTGCAGCCTGGCGATGTATGGGATGAACGCCGCGCCGGGATGCGTGCTGCAGGCACAGACAACCGAGCTGATTCAGTAAGAAAGCTCTAGGTAGGCATTGATCAAGGATGAGCTTCGGCTCATCCTTTTGTTCTGTCCACCGACGGTGTAAGGCTCTACATCGTCCGTTGTAATTAAGCCATTTAGGCTGAAATGAGTGAGTGGAACGGCCGATAGGGGGATCGCGACTCGGAGCCACCGGGCGCGGAGCATACCCGAAAGAGAGAAAGAATGATCTCGATTGTTGGAATACTTGTGGTTTTTGGAGCCGTGATCGGTGGCTTCCTGATGGAGAAGGGTCAACTTGCCGTGCTGATTCAACCGGCGGAGTTGGTCACCATTGGCGGCGCTGCGCTGGGTACGTTGATTGCGGCCAATCCGATGCACATTCTGAAGGGACTGGGCACGGGGATGATGGGCATTGTGAGTGGATCACCGTTCAACAAGCAGCGTTATGTTGAGACGTTGAAGATGATGTTCGACCTGTTTACGAAAGCTCGTAAAGAAGGCTTGGTGGCGATTGAGGCAGACATTGAAGGCGCGGATAAGAGCCCGATCTTCTCGCAGTATCCGAGGTTTATGAAAGACCATCATGTGCGCGATTTTGTGTGCGACACGATGCGCATGGCGATCACGGGCGGTGTGCTGGCGTTCGATGTGGACCAGATGATGGAGCTGGATATGGAGGTTCATCATCACAGTTCCGGGCAGACTACGGGCGCTCTTTCGACTGTGGCTGATGCCCTGCCGGGATTAGGGATTGTGGCTGCGGTGCTTGGCATTGTGATCACGATGGGCGCGCTGGGCGGACCTCCGGAGGAGATCGGACATAAAGTGGCTGCGGCGCTGGTGGGTACGTTTCTTGGCATTCTCATGTGCTATGGCGTCCTTGGCCCCTTGGCTGCGGTGATGGGCAAGATGAACGAGGAAGAGCATGCCTATTACCACATTTTGCGGGTAGTGATGCTGGCCTTCATGAAGGGAACCTCGCCGATCCTGGCGGTGGAGCTGGCGCGCAGGGCAATCCCAGCGCACATTCGTCCGAGCTTCCAGGAAGTGGAGAAGGCTTGCCGGTCTAAGAGCGCACCCGCAGCCGCGTAGTTCACCCGCACGATAACCGGTACAACAAGTTTAAGGAGATGCAGTGCTGGAATCCGATCCGCTATCGCCGATCATCGTCATCAAGAAGAAGGGTGGCCATGGAGGACATCATGGTGGCGCCTGGAAGGTCGCCTACGCGGACTTTGTGACAGCGATGATGGCGTTGTTCATCGTGCTGTGGCTGATGAGCTCCACGAGCAAGCAGACGCAGGAAGAGATTGCAGGATACTTCCACGATCCGAGGGGCGTGAACACGAAGAAGGGCGGGGATGGGAAGGCGCAGGTGAAGGAGAACTCGGCGGAGAACAACAAGGAAACATTGAAGAAAGAAGATATGGCGGCTCTGAAGAAGGAACTGGAGCAGGCGATTGCTAAGATCGATGCGTTGAACAAGCTGAAGAACCAGATTGAGATGACGGTGACAGATGAAGGGCTCCGCATTGAGCTGATTGAGAGTGACAAGGGGACGTTTTTCGAGTCAGGAAGCGCGCAGGCAACACCGGTACTGACGGAGTTGCTGGCGGTGCTGTCCGACCAACTGAAAGACCTGCCGAATACGATCTCGATTGAAGGGCACACGGACGCGCAGCCGTATGCGACACAGACGAACTACGGGAACTGGGAGTTGTCGACAGATCGCGCGAATGTGGCTCGGCGGCAGATGCAGGGCAACGGCGTGAGGATGGACCAGGTCTCGCAGGTGCGTGGATTTCCCGCGCAACGGCTACATACTCCGAGCAAGCCGTTCGATGCTTCAAATCGAAGAGTGTCGCTGGTGGTGCAGAACCTGCCGCAGGAGAAGGCGAAAGGGCTGAAGCAGTCGATCTCTGAAGGCAAACCTGCAAAGACTGAGGCTTTGCCAGCCAAGCTTGAGGTGGCTTCTGTAACGCTTGAGACCAAGCCATCAGGGAAAGCGGCCAGCAGCGCGATGGCGGTCGCACCGGAGGGGGCGGGAATGTCAGCGGGTGGGCTGCTTACACGGGCGAAAGGGTTGTTGCATCACTAGAAGCAAAGCAGAAACAAATCAGGACTGGGAGGAGGTAGCATTCGGCGCGAGGAGCTTGAGAAGGGAGCGAATGTCAGCACGTTCCTTGTCTGAGGCGAAGCGGAACTCAACGCGAGCTTCATCACCTTCAAAGCCATCAATCTTGGCATGCACCTGAAAGCTGCGCTCATCGTAGTAGAGGGTAAGGAGGCCCTCGGAGTGGATGGCAACGGGATTAGAAAAAGTTCCAAGCAGGCCTGACTCGCTGATGTTGAGGCAGAGGCCAAGAACAATGGCATCACCGAGGATGAGATCCATGGGAACTTCGGTCTTGAAGCGGGGAAGTCTGTAGAGAAAGCTGCGCATGAGTGTAATGGATGGCAAGAAGTCGGTCTTGGGGTAGCCCCGCGACTTAGCTAAATGATAGCAGTAGAAGGAATCCCCAGCGAGTTGTCCATGCATGGTACTAAAGTGCAAGGGCCTGACCCTTTCCTCTCCTAAAGTCGGCTGCTATAAGGTATTCAGCGACCAAGGAGATAAGAGATGCATGCTGCTGCGATGGAACCGTCTGGAATGCTGTCCCAGTTTCTGCCGATGATGAGCCGTGAAGCTGTGTTTCAGCCGCAGGCTGCTGAAGAGGCCCGTCCGGCGGCATATCGCGCGCTCATCATGGAGGGAAGCGTGTCCCTGGCGAAGCTGCTGGCGACGGGGCTTTCCGCAGAGTCAATTGCGGTGGACGTGACGCATGAGATGGATGCTGCAGTGGAGCGGCTGGAGAGCAGGTCTTACAATCTTATAATCCTGGACTTGGACCAGCCAGAGATGGAGCGCGCGGTCCTGCTGGAGAGTCTCCGCGCGAAACGACCGGAGATCCAGATTCTGGCGCTGAGCGGCCGCACGGCAATCGAAGATCTCGTAACTGCTCTCGACCATGGGGCTGATGATTATCTGTTGAAGCCGTTCTCGTTATTGGAGTTGATGGCGCGGGTGCGTGCATTGCGGCGTCGGTCCAGTGTGTCTGTGCAGGGTGCGCCCAAGGCAAGCAAGCTGGTGCTCTATCCGGACCAGTGCAGGGTGGAGCGGGATGGGCGGAACATTGACCTAACGCCGCGCGAGTTTGCGCTGCTGGATACGTTGATGCAAAACGCGGGCAAGACGCTGTCGCGTGCGATGTTGACGCAGCAGGTGTGGAACATGTCCGCAGAGGCGAACACGAACATCGTGGATGTTTACATCAAGTACCTGCGCGATAAGATCGATGGAGAGCACGATGAGAAGCTCATCCGCACGGTGCGCGGCATGGGCTACCTTCTGCAGATCCAATAAGTGCGATAGGCTGAGTGAGGCGCTTGCCGCTTGCATATGTTCAGTTTTTCGCTTGAAAGGAACGTTCGCATTACACTGCCGATCATCTCATCGAATCGCCGGGAAGACAGCCGGATTGTCTCTATCCTGCTTGTCAGTGGAAACTCGAACTTCCGGGAGCAGTTGAACGGCCGCCTGGCTGGGCAGCGATGGAATATATGTGAGGCACGCAGCGGTGCGGAGGCGCTGGAGATCCTGCATGCGCAGATCGAGACGGAGGTGCTGCTGCTAGATCCGCTGCTTCCGGACCTGCTGCCTGCGGAGTTCTGCGGAATGGTGCGGCAGAGATTTCCAAACATCGAAATCCTGACGATGAATACAAATACCGGTCATGTGCTAGTGGGAAGTTCGACGCCGACTCCTTTTGCCTCACAACTTGCAGAGCTGCTGTACCAGGGGGTGGCTTCGCCTGCGTTGAAGCCGATGGCAGAGCCACCGGCTTACGTGCGAAGTACGAGTTCCGGGCCGGGGCTGCGTGGCATGGTTGGCGACTCACCGGTGATGCAGCATGTGTACGCATTGACACATATGGTTGCGGCTCGCGACACAACGGTGCTGGTGACGGGCGAGAGCGGCACGGGCAAGGACCTGATTGCACAGGCGATCCATATGATCAGCGCGCGGCAGAAATCACCCTTCATCGTAGTGAACTGCGCGGCCATTCCCGAGGCTCTGCTGGAAGCGGAGTTATTTGGCTATGCGAAGGGCGCGTTTACAGGCGCGATGCAGTCGCGCATTGGGCGAATTCATGCGGCGCATGGGGGTACGCTTTTCCTGGATGAGATTGGCGACATGCCTTTAGCATTGCAAAGCAAGATACTGCGCTTTGTAGAGCAGGGTGAGGTGCAGCGATTGGGGAGCAACGACAATCTGCGTGTGGATGTGCGCGTGGTTGCTGCGACAAACGCCGGTTTGCCAGAGTTGGTAAAGCAGAAGCTGTTTCGCGAGGATTTGTACTATAGGCTTGCGGTGTTCCCGATCCGGCTGCCTCCGTTACGCGATCGGCAGCATGATTTGACCAGCCTTGCTCACTTCTTTGCACAGAAGTTTTGTCCCGGTGTCAGCCTGACACCTGCGGCGATTGAGGCCCTCTACAAGCATGACTGGCCGGGCAATGTGCGTGAGTTGAGAAACGTGATTGAGCGTGCGAGCATCCTCGCCGGCGCAGTGCGCGAGATCGCGGTCAAGGATATTTTGGTTTAGGCCCTTGGTCTGTTTCGGTATGGCACTCTGCTTGCACTGTTTGAAAGCAGATGGCACATGTCTCTCATCTCGATCCAATAAACCTTCCAGCTTATCTGTCTCAACCAGAGGTCTTGTATCTCGCAGATGCGTTCTCCGAGTTCATCTCTGCGTCAACGCGGCTTGAGACCTCTTATGGGCAGTTGCAGATGGAGGTTGCGCACCTGAGTCATGAACTTGCTGAGCGCAACTCCGCGCTGAAAGCGAGCATGGAGGAGACTGAGCGGATTCACAGCGCGCTGCAGCAGATTGTGGATTCGATGCCGTGCGGCGTGATGGTGGTGGAGCCGGATGGTTCGGTATCCATGATCAATCTGGAGTGCAGGCGGATGCTGGATCTGGGAACTGGCCGCGCGGATCATCTGCAGGCGATCTCTGCGCAGACGGGTATTGATCTGAGTGGGTTCTTAAAGCGGCGTGCTGGCGAAGAGGATGAACAGGAGTTCTGCCGGAGGTTCGGTGCCGGTAAGCGGTGGCTTTCTGTCCATGACCGCTGCTTGTTTCATGGCGACAGTGCGAGCCCTAAGCAGACTATTCTGATTCTTCGCGATGTCACGGTGCACAAACAGGCTGAAATTGAGAGGGAGAGCGCCCGCAAGGCTACGGCATTGTCTGAGGTTGCGACCACGCTCGCTCATGAAATTAGAAATCCATTGGCCAGCCTGGAGCTGTTTGCCGGCTTGATTGAAAAAGGTGGATCGGATACGCAGGAGTGGATCTCTCATCTTTATGCGGGAATACGGTCACTGTCTGGGACTGTCAACAACGTGCTGAGCCTTCATGGCACTGGGTATCCTGCGCTGCATGCAGTGAATCTGGCCGAGGCGATCCGGAGCAGCGTGGAGTTTGTTCGTCCGATTGCGGATGAGGCCGGCGTAGAGCTTACCTTTACGGCGAACGAGAAAGATACGGTGGTGTACGCCAACAACAGTGCACTGCAACAGGTGGTGCTGAACCTAGTCTGCAATGCGATTCGGCACACGGATAAGGATGGCGCTGTGTGCGTGACCGTGGGCCGGAATGAAGCGCGGCGTTCGGCCGTAATCGAGTTTGCGGATACGGGGTGCGGGATCGCTCCGGAACTTCTGAATGAGATCTTTCGGCCAGGTTTCAGTGGAAGCGGCAACACATCAGGTCTAGGACTGGCAGTGTGCAGCCAGATTGTCAAGCAGCACGATGGCGCGATTCACGTGATAAGCGTGCCGGGCGCAGGCACAACGTTTTCTGTGGAGATACCAACACTATGGCTTTGACGCATCCCAATTCAGTGCTCATTGTGGATGATGAGGCAGGCATTCGCACGGCACTGAGGGCAAACTTCAATCGTAATGGCTGGAGCGTGGAGACAGCCGGCGGCGTGGGCGAGGCAACTCGTCTGCTGGAACGGCAAAAGTTTCATCTGGTTGTGAGCGACATGCGTATGCCGGACGGCGATGGCCTCGAGGTGATGCGGTCAACGAGGAAGGCTTCGCCGACCACGGCTGTAATTCTTCTGACCGCCTTCGGCAATGTGCCGGATGCGGTCCAAGCGATGCGTAGCGGCGCATTTGATTATCTGACGAAGCCAATCTCATTTGAGCAACTGGAAGAGACAGCTGCACGCGTGATGCAGCCGAGCCGTGCCCTGAACAAAACTGAAAACGGTGAGGCGGGAAGCATTGTTGGCCAGGCGCCACTGCTTCTGCGCGCAATTGAACGAGCTCGTGCGGCGGCGAGCACGGATGCAGATGTGCTTGTAGAAGCAGAGAGCGGCACGGGTAAAGAATTGCTGGCACGGTTTATCCATGAGGCAAGCAGCCGCAGCCGCAGGCCGTTTGTTGCGGTGAACTGCGCGGCTGTTCCGGAACAACTTTTGGAGAGCGAGTTGTTCGGTCACGCGCGTGGCTCGTTTACGGGCGCTACGACGGCGAAGGCTGGGAAGTTTGAACTGGCAAATGGCGGCACACTGCTGCTGGATGAGATTGGCGAAATGCCGTTGAATCTGCAACCGAAGTTGCTGCGCGCGTTGCAGGAGCGTGAGTTCGAGCGTCTAGGCGACACGCGGTCAGTTAAGGTTGATATCCGAGTAATTGCGACGACAAACATTGAGCTTGGGGCCATGGTGGATGAGGGAAAGTTCCGCAGCGATCTCTATTATCGGCTTAATGTCATTCCTCTTTCACTCCCTTCTTTGCGTGAACGTGCGGGAGATATTGAACTGCTGGCGCATTACTTTGTGGAGAAGTTCGCAGCGAAGAGCAACGGACCTGTGCCGCGATTGAGTGCGGAGTTCATTGAGCGGTTGAAGACGCATCACTGGCCGGGCAATGTGCGTGAGCTTGGGAACTTTATGCGGCGGGTATGTTCCCTTCATCCGGGCGTGGTGCTGGATAGCGGCTGCTTCGATGAAGAGTTTCAGACCCGCACTAAGGCTGTTCCAATGCATCCATCCGCGGTGATGGTAAACCCAGGTGCGCCGATCCGGCAGATGGAGCGGGTTCACTTGGAGAACACCCTTGCAATGACACAAGGGAACCGTACGCAGGCTGCGGAGATGCTGGGCATTAGCATTCGCACCATGCGCAACCGTATTCGTGAGTATGGGCTTCCGCCCCGGAGGTTTGCCTGAGATGGCCATTGCACCTCTTCTTTCTTCTTCGCTTGAACGCTTCCTCGAACTCTCCAGCGACCGTGAGCAGACCATTGCCGCGAACATGGCGAACGTGGATACGCCTGGATATCGTACCAAAGACGTCAACTTCAAACAGGCTCTGACAACTGCGAGCGATGACAGCGGGCTGCAACTGACGCCGGTCGTCAGCGAGGTACATGGATTGCTGGAGCGGCCGGATGGCAACAATGTCGACCTTGACCGCGAGAGCCTGTTGCTTGCGCAATCGCAACTGCAGTACCAGATAGGTATCCAGCTGGTTAAATCCAACTTTCATCAGCTGCTGAGCGCCATTAGCGGAGGCGGGAACTAATTATGGGACCTTTTGACATGCTGCAGATCAGCGGGTCGGCGCTTTCAGCCGAGCGCCAGCGCTCCGAGGTGATTGCAGCCAACATGGCCAATGCCGAGACGACTCACACGGATGCGGGGGGACCATTCCGCCGCAAGGAGGTTGTGTTCGCTTCTTCAAGCAATGCATCGTTCCACCTTACTTTTGCAAGCACGAACGCCTCTCATACCGGACCGATTGCGGGAACAGTGCGAGTAGCGCAGGTTGTGGACGACGCGGCGGCTCCAGTAATGCGGTATGAACCCGGGCATCCGGATGCTAACAGTGACGGTTTTGTTGCATATCCGGCGATCAATCCGGTACAGGAGATGGTGGACCTGATGGGATCAACGAGAGCGTACCAGCTAAATGCTTCTGCAGTAAGCGCGGCCAAGCAGATGATTCAGCAATCGATCGAGATTCTGAAGAGCTA
>CAXTRZ010000077.1:0-10165 GCA_964246715.1 uncultured Acidobacteriaceae bacterium
GCATGAAGGCGACCAGGACGTTGCGTCCGAGGCCGAGTTCGCCCTGCTCCGTGCAAGGCCCGTCCGCCAGAACCTGCCCCTTGATGACCCGGTCACCCTTGCGGACGATGGGCTTCTGGTTGATGCAGGTGTTTTGGTTCGAGCGCTTGAACTTGGTGAGCTGGTAGATGTCGGAGCCGACCTCACGCGAGAGCTGCGTGGGGTGATGCTCGCCTTCGACACGGACGATGATGCGCTCGGAGTCGACGGAATCAATGATGCCGTTGCGCTTGGCGAGGATGACTGCGCCGGAGTCGCGGGCGGTGACGCCCTCCATGCCGGTGCCGACGAAGGGGGCTTCTGCGACGAGCAGAGGCACGGACTGCCGCTGCATGTTGGCGCCCATGAGCGCGCGGTTGGCGTCGTCATGCTCTAGGAAGGGTACGAGCGAGGCGGCGACCGAGACGAGCTGCTTGGGGCTAACGTCGACGTAGTCCACCTCCGACTTGTTGACCAGGACGAAGTTGCCCTGACGGCGGGCGTCGACGATGTCCTGCACGATGTTCAATTGCTCATCGAGCTCGATGTTGGCCTGCGCAATGGTGTGACGATCCTCTTCCCAGGCGGAGAGATAGAAGGAGAAGGGCTCGAGATCCATGGTGCGCTTGCCGGCGGTACGAAGCTCTTCGTTCTTCGCCTTGGCCTCCTCGGTTTCGAGGTAGTCGCCCTGCCGCAAGCCGGACTCGCCAGCATTCGAGACGGCGACGAAGTCAAGCGCACGACCGTCCTTGACGCGGCGGTAGGGCGACTCGATGAAGCCGTACTCATTGATGCGAGCAAAGCAGGAGAGCGACGAGATGAGACCGATGTTGGGGCCTTCCGGCGTCTCAATGGGGCAGATGCGGCCGTAGTGGGTGGGATGCACGTCACGGACCTCAAAGCCGGCGCGCTCCCGCGACAGACCACCGGGCCCAAGGGCGGAGAGGCGACGCTTGTGCGTGATCTCTGAGAGCGGGTTGGTCTGGTCCATGAACTGCGAGAGCTGCGAGGATCCAAAGAACTCGCGGATGGCGGCCATGACGGGCTTGGCGTTGATGAGGTCGTGCGGCATGGCCGTCGACATCTCCTGGTAGACCGACATCTTCTCCTTGATGGCGCGCTCCATGCGGACTAGGCCGATGCGGAACTGATTCTCCATCAGTTCGCCGACGGCGCGGACGCGGCGATTGCCAAGGTGGTCGATATCATCTACCACGCCGATGTTCTTGCGCAGTTTGAGGAGATAACGGATGGTGCCGTAGAAGTCCTCCGGCGTGAGGGTGCGCTTGTCGAGCTCGGCAGCGGACTGATCCTCATACAGCTTGATGTTGAACTTGAGGCGGCCGACGCGGGAGAAGTCGTACTTGCGCGGATCGAAGAACATGCCCTCAAAGAGGGCGGTGGCGGTGTCGAGCGTCGGTGGGTCACCCGGACGCAGCTTGCGGTAGATCTCAATGAGAGCTTCCTCAGGCTTGCGGACGGAGTCGCGGCGCAGGGTGTTGGTGATGATGTTGCCGACGTCGTCGCGCTCGGGGAAGAAGACCTCGAAGCTGGTGACGCCGGACTGGATGATCTTGTGCAGCTTGTCGGCGGTGAGCTCCTGGTTGGCCTCGTAGAGCAGCTCGCCGGTGGAGAGATCGACGACGTCTGAGGCGGTCATCGCGCCGTCGAACTCGCTGGTCTCGACCGAGACGGTCTCGACCTTAGCGGCGCGCAGGGCCTTGAGAACGGACGGGCTGACCTTGCGGCCGGCAACGCCGATCTCGTCCGCGCCATGCTTGACGGCGGCGGCAGGCTTGGTGCCGAGCAGGTTGGTGAGGCCTTCGCCTGCAACCTTCCAGCTCAGCTTGCCTTCGGCTACGTGGATGGTATCGACCGTGTAGAAGGTCTTGAGGATCTCTTCGTCCGTACGCAGGCCGAGGGCGCGCAGGAAGATGGTGCCGAGGAACTTGCGCTTACGGTCGATGCGGACGTAGAGGGTGTTCTTCTGGTCGTATTCAAACTCCACCCAGGAGCCGCGGTACGGGATGATCTTGCCGAGGAAGTAGGTGCGGTTGTTGGCAGTCTCAAAGAAGACGCCAGGGGAACGGTGAAGCTGCGAGACGATGACGCGCTCCGTGCCGTTGACGATGAAGGTGCCGTTCTGGCTCATCAGCGGGATATCGCCGAAGAAGACCTCCTGCTCCTTCATGTCGCGGAGGCTCTTGACGCCGGTCTCGGGGTCCTTGTCGTAGATCTTGAGGCGGATCGTGACCTTGAGCGGAGCGGAGTAGGTCATGCCGCGCTCTTCGCACTCAGCCTGGTCGTACTTGAGCTGGAGGCCGACGGGGTCGCCGCACTTGGTGCAAAAATCCGGGGTGTTCTTGTTGTAGGTTCCGCAGAAGTTACAGAGCACATCGCCGGGGTGGAAGGGATCGGTGATGACCATGTGGCCGCAGGTGGTGCAGGCGGTGCGCAGGTGGTTGAGGCCCTTGAGATAGCCGCACTTGCACTCCCAGTTACCGATGCTGTAGTCCACGAACTCGAGTTCGGAGACGTTGCGGAAGTCCGTGATGGGGAAGACGGAGGTGAAGACGGACTGAAGGCCGTTATCCTCGCGCTCTTGGGGGAGCTTGTCCATCTGGAGAAAGCGCTCGTAGCTGCGGCGCTGGACCTCAATCAGATTGGGGATCTGGATGGCGGTGGGGATCTTGGAAAAATCGAGACGGCTGCGGATCGCGCGCAGTTTGTCAAGGTGGCCAGTCGTGGTCTGATCGGACATGCTCTCTCCTGGTGAGACGGGTAACGCTGCTTGAGGCGAAGGCCGCGCTTGGCGGAACCTTCCTGGTTTGGTGACTGCGCTGATGCTGACTGCGGGCGGAGGCTGCCCTCGCTGCGGCCTGGCCCTGGCGCAAACTGTTTAGGTCCACGATGAGGTGGAACCGGGACTTCGCCGCGTGGATGAGGCTGCGCGGGATCCTGCATGGATCACTTTTTACTTGTATTGCGCGAGGGACCTCGAGGCACTTTGAGATCACGCTGCGAACTGCACCAAATTGACGTGTCGTGCGACTTGCGATCCAGAGCCTGTAACGAAGAACCGATGAAGCGCCCTGGAGAACCGGATAACTTTTTACTCTCCGACCCCATCCGAAGCTGTTATGACCACGGCATGGGGCCGATGATGAATGGCGGCGTTGAGTGAAGCCTAAAACGCCAAAAAAGCCCTCGGAGCAATAGCTCCCGAGAGCGCAAAGACTGACTTCCGCACGGAATACAACATAGTTGAGAAGATGTTCGCCGCCCTTTGGGACTCGCCTTGTCCCAAGGTTTCGCTGCCGCCTGCCCGTTTCACGCTACCCATCCGCCGCTTGACCGATAGCATGGCCGGCCCCTTAGCCCGATCCTCGCTACGCGAAGAACAGGATGGACCGGAGTATTGCCCTAATGGTTTGAGGTGTCTCTCTGCACGCATAGGCAGAAGCAATATCCCCAAGAAGAAGGATACCGCGTTCTGCCGTTTCGTGCAACTGCAAAAGGTTACTTGATCTCGACGGTGGCAATGCCTTCAAACTTCTTGGCGATGGCCGCCGCATCGTCCTTGGAGATATTCTCCTTGAGGGGCTTAGGAGCGCCGTCAACCAAGTCCTTGGCTTCCTTCAAGCCGAGAGCGGTGACTTCGCGCACAGCCTTAATGGTGGAGATCTTGTTCGCGCCGGCATCCTTGAGGATGACGGTGAACTCGGTCTTCTCTTCCACCGGAGCCGCTGCCGCCGTACCGCCGCCGGCCGGAGCCGCCGCCGCCACTGCCGCCGCCGCCGAGACGCCGAGACGCTCCTCGAGCTTTTTGACAAGAGCCGAAGCCTCAAGCAGGCTCAGGCTAACGATTGCATCTTCCAACTGCTGGATGTCCGCCATGTTATTTCTCCATTGATCGAATCAGATCTTAAACTTATGGTGCCTTTGCGTCTCCGAAGCCACGTTTCGCTTCGGTTGCTCTCACCTCTTCGGGTTTCCGTTGCGCCCAGACAAGCGCACCCGCGAAGATGGAGCGAAACTTGATGTCCGAAAGAATGCCGGCTAGCCTTCGACTGGATCGGTATTGGCCGCTTCACCGGCCTGCGATGCCGTGCCGTTCTCTGGTTGCGCGGACTCAGCCACCGGATCCGCTTCAGAGGCCGGGTTGGCGGCGATCTGCTCGGCGGGACTGGGAGCCTCCTCCGCGTGAGCGGCGGCGATAATGGGCTCGGCAGAAGCTTCAGCCGGGGGCGCAACGGTTTCAACTTCAGCTGCGGGAGCTTCAACAGCAGGAGTGACAGCTTCAGCAACCGGCGCGGAGACTGCGGGCGCAGCGGCGCCGGCGGCGAACTTCTCCTGCTCGACCGCCTGGTTGATGACCACCGCGAGATCCCGGCCGGTGGCGTTGATCACCGTGGCGAGGCGTTGCGCGGGTGACTGAATCAGGAAGAGGAGCTTCGAGAAGAGCTCTTCCTTGCCCGGCATGGTGGCGAGATCGCCGATCTCCTGCACGGAGAGGACCTGGCCGTCTACGATACCCAACTTGAAGGTGAACTCCGCGTTGTCCTTGACCCAGGTGCTCAGCGCCTTGGCGAGAACGACGGGATCGCCCGAGGTGTAGGCCACGGCAGAGACGCCCTTAAGGCCCTGCAGCGCCGCCTCGATCTTCGAGCCCTCGCTGGCCTTGGCGGCAAGCTTGTTCTTGACGACGTGGTAGCTGCCGCCGGCGGCACGAACCGTCTTACGGAGATCGAAGTCCTTGGAGGCGGTGAGGCCGGAGAAGGTGCCGATGATCGCGGAGGTGCTGGTCTCAAGTTCCTTGGTAAGGACCGCGACCTTCTTCGCCTTTGTTGCCCTGCTGATTGCCATAACAAACCTGACCTTTAGCTGCCTGCCCAAACCGGGCGGCTGTCATAAAATTCTTGGAGCGAAACTAGGCCTTGCCGGCCAGGTCGGAGACCGAGCTGTCAAGCTGTACGCCGGGGCCCATGGTAGAGCTGATGGTGATGCCCTTGATGTACTTGCCCTTGGCGGCGGACGGCTTAGCCTTCACGACCGAGGTGATAACCGTCATGGCGTTGTCGATGAGCTTCTGCGGGTCGAAGGATAGCTTGCCCACGGGAACGTGGACAAGCGCGGTCTTATCCGTGCGGAACTCAACCTTGCCGGCCTTGATCTCGCGGATGGCCGAGGCGACGTCCGTGGTGACGGTGCCAGTCTTCGGGTTGGGCATCAGGCCCTTGGGGCCGAGCACCTTACCGAGACGACCGACCGAACGCATCATGTCCGGCGTGGCGATGAGGGCGTCAAACGCGGTCCAACCTTCCTTTTGAATGCGCTCTACCAGCTCCTCGCCGCCAAAGAACTCGGCGCCGGCGGCCTCGGCGGCCTTAACGTTGTCGCCTGAGGCGATGACGGCCACCGTCTTGGACTTGCCCAGCCCATGGGGAAGAACGACGGTGCCGCGAACCATCTGGTCGGCGTGGCGGGGATCGACGCCAAGGCGGAGCGTGATGTCGACGGTCTCATCAAACTTCGCATATTTGGCCTTTTGAAGCAGGGGAACTGCATCGATAAGCGTGTATGGACGCGGTTCAACCATCGCGCGCGCCTTCGCTAGATTCTTGGAGATCTTTTGTGCCATTTGGACTGAATTCCTTCTAGATCTACCACCCACATCTGCATTGCGCTGCAGCGGCGTGGTTCGACTGCTCTGACGGGAGTCAAGGCAACCTTCCGAGTATCTCAGAGAAACTTCGTTTGCGCAAGGTGCAGCCGTTCAGACCCGTTTCAGGCCCAGATGCGATCCATAAGCAGCTCGAGCCCAGTCATGACACCCTGTGCTTTGAACGGAGGTGGACTCTGGTGAACCCTTCGCTCCACTGAACCGTAGCAGGTCCTCATCGCTGATGGACGTGGCAGGCCGGAGACGGAGGAGCAGCTGCGTCTCTGCGAGAGCCAGATTCATGGGTACAGCTTACAGGACGGATTCAATGAGGGAACTGGAGAGCATCTGCGGACGGCAGGCAGGGCGAACAGGAGAAATGTTAGCTCCAGATGCGGGAAAGGATCAGTTCAATCCTCGGATGGGGCCTGTTCCCCGGACTGATGTCGGGTCCTGATGGATCTCGGCAGGTTCGCCGTTCCGATAGACCTCGACGACTCGGCGGATGGGATCGATGAGCCACGCCAGTTCCACTCCATTGGTAAGCCACATCTGCATCTTGGCCTGGAGTGCGTTAAGTGCGTCGCTCTCCGGACGGACTTCGAGGACGAACTCGGGACAAACCTTGGCGTAGCCCTGCCGCTGATCTGGCGGCACGGAGTTCCAGCGATCCCAACTGATCCACGCTGCATCCGCGGCATGGATTGAAGTGTCGGGCAGCCTGACCGCCGGTGTTCGAGCCGGAGACTCGTCCACGTCCATCGGCGCGAGCCTAGATTCCAAGTTCGATGGCGACATCAGTCACTAAATAACCGCCTTCCGTACCGGTTGGCGACATCACGATGAGCTCTCCATTTGCGGCTCGCTCTACACGCAGCAATCGTTGTCCGCACAGAAGCGCATCAGGTCCTCATCGCTGATAGGAGCATCGGGCGTGAGGCGGACACGAAGCGTGACAGATGAGAGCACGAGATCCATGTATCCAGCTTACTAAAGCCGGCCTTGACGACGCGAATGGAGTTACGGTATGGTTTGAATGCTTAGGAGAAGAAAAGGCGAATATGAGCGTTAACCCCATTGCCGATTTGTTTCCAATCCTGCGACCGGAACCGGTGAGTGGACTTGCACGGCTGGCGGCGGAGGCAAGGCATGTGGCCGATGGACACCTGGTCGAGTTTCGGGCAATAGAGGTGCGGAGCATGCTGAACCGGAGTGTATCCCGGCGACAGCTCTCGCTGGCCTATAGCATCAATCCATACCGGGGATGCGAGTTTGGGTGCAGGTACTGCTATGCGCGGTACACGCATGAGTTTTTGGCGGCGAAGGAGAGATCCAACGGAGCAGTGAACCTGCGTGACCCGGAGATGTTTGAGCGGCTGATCTTCCTGAAGGAAAATGCGGCGTGGCTGCTGGAGCAGGAACTCCGGAAGATCGATCCAGCGGAGGAGATTGCGCTGGGAACAGCAACCGATCCTTACCAGCCGGCGGAGCGGACAGCCAAGATTACGCGAAGCCTGTTGGAAGTGTTTGCGCGAAGGGCGGGGTATCGGCTGGGAATCATAACCAAGTCGCGGCTGATCGTGCGGGATGTCGACCTTTTGTCAGAGATTGCACGCAAGAACCGGCTGGTGGTGCATGTGACAATTACAACGCCTGATACTGGGCTGGCTCGGCTACTCGAGCCGAGGGCTCCAAGGCCGGATCTTCGGCTAGCGGCAGTGCGCAGGCTGAGAGAGGCTGGAATTACAGTGGGGATCTTGTGCTCGCCGCTGCTTCCGGGCATTACAGATGGGCAAGCAGCGATCGACCGCATGGCGAAGCTGGCGGCAGAGGCTGGAGCGAGCTTCTTTGCCGCGGAACCACTCTTTTTGAAGTCGTGCTCCCGTCCCACCTTCCTGAGCTTCGTTCGGGAGCACTTCCCTACCCTCGTGGCGGACTATGAAACGCGCTTTGCCACGAGGGACTTTGCGGACGGATCATATCGCCGAAAGCTGGCAGAGCGGGTGAAGGAGGCTTGCAGGAGGTATGGCGTGAGTCAACGGTCAACGGATGCGCTGCTGACACGGGATGTGGGAAAGAGGCAGCCCAGGTCGGAAGGCGGAGCGGCGCAGGCGCGGCTCTTCGGATGAACGTCGGCGCTTGAGCCAGTTGAGTGGTCGGTCGTGGCTGTTCTTCCGACCTGCGAGTAACATTTTCTGGTTACGAAGGTCGATACAAGGCTAACTCATTTATTTTGAATATTTTGCGCAGATGTGGGGGGGGTGGTGCCCGCCTTTGAAACAGGCGTCCAATGGCTGACAACAGAGACTCCCTGCGTGTGTCGCTAAGGAAATGGATCTGAGCGGGGAGGAGGAGCGGAGCCGAACATGACGCGGCGAAGAAAGAATTCCTGCATGAGGCTGCTGAAGGCGCCGAATGCGGTCCCAATGAGCGAGTTGTCGATAACGACGCTGGCGCCGTGGCGGTCGCTGGCGGGATAGTAGGCATTGGAGATGCCGGCGGCCGCAAGATCGCCCAAGACACTGGAGTAGTTGGGCTGCCACTTGCCATTGTCCCCGCGACAGATGACGACGGTGGCGATGGCGTAAAGAGCGCGGGAGGTGATGGTGCCGGTGCCCTTGTAAAAGTAGCGGGGATCCTGGCGGAAAAGCGAGGGAAGGAGCGCGCCGCCGATCATTGTGCCGGTGAAGCCGTCGCCGTAAGCGGCAGCGTAACGCTTGGTGAAACCGACGACGCCTTGACCGTAGCCGGGATAGGTGTCGGTGGCCTGCTCGGCGCCGGCGATGATGGCGCTGCCGATGAAGGTGAAGGGGTCACGCTCTGCGCGGAGAGCGAGGCGGAACTTTTGCTTGGCGGTGAGAGGCGCGGCGTGCCAGTCATAGACGACATAGAAGTTGGGAACGACACCAAGGACGCGCTGCTTCTCCTCCTGTTTAACCTCGATCTCGGCCATCTCGTACTGCGTGATGGCATCGACGGAGGTGTTGAGGGGGGCGATCTCGAGAGCGATCTGCGGAAGTTGGAAGGTCTCGCTGACGTGGGTGAGAACATTGGGCGCGACATAGGGAGAGAAGCCTTCTGCTGTGACGGTGACGCGGTAGATGCTGACGGCAAGCGAGGTAAAGGTAAAGGAGCCGTCATCTGAGGCGTGGGTGGTTTGCTTGACGTGGGTACGAGTGTCTTCAAGGACGATGGTCGCGCCCGAGACCGAGGCTCCGTCTGTGTCGAGAACGGTCCCGGTAACTGAGGCATTAGCGCTTGGAGAGCTTTGGACTGCGTCGGCGTTTGGAGCATCCGGGAGATCTGCGGCGGCGATGGCCCGGGAAGACTGGGCGAAGAGCGGGACAGCGAATGCGATCAAGACGAAGGCGCAGCAACTCAGGCTGCTGGGAACTCCGGTCCGAACGGCGATATTCACCTGCACCACCCTCTGCCTCCTGGTACAGGAGAACAAATCCATGTGGAGAAAAGAAAAGCGCAGAGGCCGGGCGGCTCCTGCGCTTGGTCTGTTTGAGGTACGAATCCTTAAGCGACTACTTCAATGCCCATGGAACGTGCGGTTCCACGGATGCTGCGAGCGGCGGCTTCGACGGTGGTCGAGTTCAGGTCCGGCATCTTCTGAGTGGCGATCTCGATGATCTGCTTCTCAGTAACTTTACCCTTCTTGTCCTTGTTCGGGGTACCGGAGCCCTTCTCGATGCCGGCGGCCTTCTTCAACAGGACGGCGGCAGGTGGTGTCTTGGTGATGAAGCTGAAGGTGCGATCGCCAAAGACGGTGATGACGACCGGAATGGTGAGGCCGGCCATCGAGGGGTCTTTGGTTCGGTCGTTGAACTGCTTGCAGAACTCCATGATATTGACCTGCGCCTGACCGAGGGCTGGGCCGATGGGAGGCGCCGGTGTAGCCTTGCCGGCCATGACCTGGAGCTTGACGTATCCGTTGATCTTCTTAGGTGCCATTGCGGTATTCCTCTACGCTTCTTGCGGGGCTGAGCCTCCGCGGAGTTGGTGTTGCTGGTCTGCTGTAAAAAGAGCTCCGAGAAGCCCTTGCGGCGGCGCGTTTCTCTTGATGAACTTCATCACTTCTCGCGAAGTCGACGAGACTACTCTTCCATCTTGTCGACTTTGGCGAATTCGATCTCGACTGGGGTGGAGCGCCCGAAGATGCTGACCATGACTTTGAGAGTCTGCTTATCTTCGTTGACGTCGTCCACAGTTCCGGAGAAGTTGGCGAAAGGACCTTCGTTGATGCGGACCTGCTCGCCCTTATTGAACTTGACCTTCATAGCCGGTTTATCGGCAGAGACGTCAGAACGGAAGAGGATAGAGCTGACCTCCTGCTCCGAGAGCGCGACCGGCTTATCGCCGGTGCCCAAGAAGCCGGTGACGCGCGGGGTGTTCTTGATGACGTGCCATAGGTCGTTATCGAGTTCCATCTCAACGAGAACGTAGCCGGGCAGGAAGACGCGCTCGATGGTGTACTTT
>CAXTRZ010000078.1:0-10155 GCA_964246715.1 uncultured Acidobacteriaceae bacterium
AGAGTGGTGGCCAGAGACGGGATCGAACCGCCGACGCCGGCCTTTTCAGGGCCGCCTTCCAATTTGCTAAGCTGTTTGGAATCAATGCAAGTGATTCAAAATACAAGCTGACATGAGGTGAGTTGTTGTACCGAGTAGTACTGAAAAGTGCCTTCTGGAGTGCAGAAAGTGTCCTATAAGTGTCCGTCATTCAAACCGCTACATCCCAGCCCTGGGGACCGAATTGGCGGTCGACGGTAATCGTTTCGAATAGGCATGTGGCACTAACGAACCTCCACATGCATGAGGTTGCCGTCATGCCCAATCCTGTGCCGGAAGTTCGGCTCAGGATGATTGGACGATGAACTCTTCCATGCCATGGTATGTCACAAATGCCAAAGCGTTGACGTTACAGTACTTACGAGTCGGCAGAGTCGGCACAACCGGACTAATCGGCAGTGGTTGCTGCCAAAATGCTGCCAAAGCAAGCGGGCCAAAAGGGGCTGATCGTGTGGGGTCAGCCCACCACCTCCGTCGCTGATACGATGAGACGCTTGGCCTCCGAGTCGTGGATGGGTGACCGCCGCCATTGTTCAGTCCTCGTTGACAAATAGAGAATCAGTGATGAAAAGCGGACTATTTGGTACCAATCCCGTGTCGGTGAGCGCGTTGGCGGTTTGGCACTCTTAGAGAACTCGGTGCCGCTTCGTATGGCCAATAGACGAGAAGCGCGTATTCCGTACTGACGCATGCCATCGCTGCTTTTCGCTGGCACGTAGCCGTTGCTATGCTCTTTTACATAGCAGAACCGATGCGTAGGGCTAACATCTCACTTGAGGTCAAAGGAGGGCTGCCATGCGGCCCATTCGGAGCTGAGCCCGGACGAGTAGGAGCGGCGCATCCGGCATGGCGGACAGGAGAGCAAGTCAAAATATTTCGGCAGTAGATTGGCCGCGTTCTTCGCAGTGATGAGTCATTCATCGAAGTACAGCCTGGACTCTGGTCGGTTCGTCCACAGCGGTATTACGGATATGAGATGAGCGAAGCCCCTTCGCCGCCGAACACATCCGGCCCTGCACCTAAATGACGCACGGGAGTGTCGAAGGCAGCCAGTTTTATGACCGAGATCGAAACGTATCTCAGGTATCAAGATGTCTTCGGCACACCATCGACGCTCCAGCAGTTCGAGACGCTGATGCGCGCGCTAGACCTCGGCCTTATGCTCCGGCTCTTCTCTCCGGTCAACACTATCTGTGCTCGCAGGGGGCTGCCGAACCGCGACCAGGCACAACTCGGGCTCATTCGAGAGTTGTTTGATGAGGGCACGGCACGGAAGACCCTTGCGTATGGAACAAGTAGTGGTCGCGGCATCACAGTCTTCCATCGAAAGCAATGCCTGTTCATCTTGCGGGAGGCGATGAGGCTGTCTCCCGACGTGCCAGGCATGCAACCTGCAGATATTCAGGAATCTCTTGCACTGGTGAGCCTGATGGCAAACGATCACGTGTCCACCACGGCCCCCCAGGGAACGTCAAGGCTCGATCAGATTGCGGCGCTGATGTGTGACTTCATTCCAGTAACGGAGGCGAATGAACTCAGGTTTGAGATGGCATCCGTCTCGCGGATGCACAAGATCGTTCATGACATCGCACCAGCGCGAGCACAGGGGGCCGGCTTACTTTGATATCGGCCAACTGTTCGAACAGGCAAGTGGGCTTCCCCTGACCACGTATGAGGCCCTCAGCCTCGCGATCATACCGCGTGTCCTCAAGAGCGCTGTCGATGTTCTGACCCACTCGCCTGACTACGGCGTTCACATAAACTTCTTCGACAAAACGCAGCTCTCTGAGAGTCAGCGCGATGCGTTCTTTCGTCTGCTGGCGAGGACCCCAGATGAGTTCCGGGCGCGTGTGAAGGACCGGGTGCCTTCTCTCAGCGATTTCACTATCTTCAAGGAGACGCCGTTCCTGCGTAACCCGGACCGGCTCGTCCCGATGGACATGACCGCCTGCATGGAGAAGTTCGAAGCTTCCATTTTTTGGACGATCTTCGGGTCGCTCCCTGAGGTGCAGAAGGAACCCTTTACGTCCTTCTGGGCGACTGTCTTCGAGGACTACATCGACTGGCTGCTGACCGATTCCGTCGATCAATCGCAGAACCGTTTTTATCCGTCGCCCCGGTACGCCGATGGCGCGCAAGAAGAGGTCTGCGACGGCATCGTTGTCTCGGGGACAACAGCTGTCTTCATCGAGTGCAAGGGAGGTTTCATCCGCGGAGACGCCAAGTATGGAGGCGATCCGGCCAAGCTGAGGGCTGAGATTGAAAAGAAGTACGTCACACCAAAAGGTGTTTTCCAGATTGCCAAATCCATCGTCATAGCAATGAACCGCGCCAATCCACGCCCGATCGAAGGCGTGGACCTGAGTCGAGTCACGACGATCATGCCTGTGCTGGTCACGCGCGATGACATCGGAGATGGGTTCTTTGTCAACACGTATCTGGATGCTCGTTTCCAGGATGCGAAGAGAGAACTCAGCATCTCGAATGCCATCACACCTGTCTACTGCACGCAGGTAGTCTGCATGTCGGTGGATGTTATTGAGAAGCTCACGCCGTATCTCATCGACACCCGCCTTCCGGCGATCCTGGCGGATCGTATGATGATCGACCGCGACCTTCGTGCCCCGTTCTTCATGAAGCCAATCTCTTCGCTTGCGGCGAAGGGCACCCGGCCGCCTCATCTCCTAAGGGAGCTCAATGCAGAGCTCAGCAAGGTTGCGGCGGCGTTTCTCAAGGTTGAACCAAAGAGCGACCGTGACACCGCCTGATGCGCGGGCCATACGATTCGCAGACAAGGACAATGGAACTTACGGGAATGGCAGGAGATCTCACCACCGAAGACAGCGACACGTTGAGGGACAGCTCATCGACGGCTGCAACAGGCGGTAAAGGCTATACCTTTGCTGACAAGGTGGCCGCGGGATTCCTTGTGCAGATGCTGGCTCGTACCTTCCCGCTGGAAGCTGCGCTGGGCTTCATATCCGAGCTTCACTTCGAAACAAAAGAGTCGGGCAGGAACCTCGATGACCTTCACCTGGTCCTCCAGAACAGCGGTGGTAGCGCGCGCTGGTCCGTTTCGGTCAAGAGCAACCGGCAGCTTTCTGGGAGCGGGTTCAACAAAACGCTGGTGGGCGATCTGTGGGCGGATTGGAGGGGAGGAAGAGGTGCCAGCTTCGATGCAGACTCCGACTTGTTCGGGCTGGTCACTGGCACTCTCGCTGACGGTCCCCTACACGACTGGGGGGAACTGCGGCAGGAGGCCGCCGACCCAACGCCAGAACGCTTCCTACGAAGGATCGACGGAAAGAGGCAGATCTGCTCGGCAAAGAAGAAGTTATTTTCTAGTCTTTACCCGGCCAAGAATCCCAATCAGGCGCAGCGCGAAGCTACAGTCTGTCTCGCGGCGCGGCTGCACGTCCTGCACTTCAACAAGAACCGGGAAGTGGGGCGTTATATCAATCAGTGCGCCCTGTTAGTCTCTTCGGGCGATGTGAAAGAGGGCACGAAGCTATGGAATGCGCTCTGTCAGCTTGCGTCAGACAATCGAGGCACAGGTGGATATTTTGATCTGCCGAAGTTGTTACAACGACTTCGTGGCACCTTCGACCTGGTGGATTATCCCGAATTCAGGGCTGATTGGGCGCGACTGGACACGGTCAGCGGAGACAACCTCGCGAATGTGAGGTCCGTCTTGGGTGCGGACATTTATCTGGATCGAGCTTCCGAACTTGCCGTAATCCTGAAAGACATCAGCGAACACAGCATTACCTTCGTGGCCGGCGAATCCGGCTCCGGAAAGTCCTCCCTCGTCGCGCAACTGGCGCGGAAACCGGGCAGGTTCGGCCACATCATCTGGATGACTCCTGCACAACTGTCGAAGACCAGTCAGAATGAGATCGCAACGACCAATGGTCTGAGGCACGCGTTGCCAGAGTTGATCCGGTCCTCCTCTCGCAGTTCCTCGCTCCTGGTGATGGATGCCCTGGAAAAGTTCGAAGGCGAGGCCCGGTCGCGGGCCATTGAACTGCTCCGCACGTTTGGTGAAAGTGGCTTTGCCGGATGGAAGGTTGTGATCTCCGGTCACCTTCAATCATGGGAAAAAGCGCAGCGCCTTCTCCAGGAAGCCGGAATCACAGATCTCGTCAAGAGCGATCTTGAATTGCCAAGTATCTCGGCGATCCGGAGTGCGGTTCAAAATGTTCCGGGCATCAATCTGCTGCTGTTCCGTCCCGAATTGCAGCAGATTCTTCGCAACCTCGTGGTGCTCGATTGGGTCTTGAAGACCAATCTTATCCAGAGCCTGTCGAGCGAACCCGGAAAGCGGATCAGCGAGACCGGTCTGATCAACCTGATCTGGGAGCACTGGATTGGGAAAGATCGAAAGCTCCAGCGCGACAGACTCCTCCGCGAACTGGGCGAGCATGAGGGGGAGAAGCTGAGCGGCGCGGTGAGCGTCGATGCCATAAAGGACGTCCAACTTCTGGATCTCCTTGAGACCTTGTCGAGCGAAGACCTTGTCAGAATTACCCTGCCATCGGTGCGGTTCACCCACGACCTTATCGGTGATTGGGCACGATTCCGTGCCTTATCCAATCTTGATGGCAATTCAATCTCAAGAATTCGGTCGCTTGTCCAGGTCCCGCGCTGGAATCGCGCAATCCGGCTCTACGCTCAATCTCTACTTGAAGGGAAGACAGACCTCGTCGACTGGAACAAGGCGCTAGCTGATCTCGATGCGCAGGACGCGGAATCGAAGGTGACAAAGGACCTCTTCCTGGAGGCGCTGATTTTCGCGTCCGACGCGATACCGCTGCTGGAGGTAGCCTGGCCGAATCTCATAGCCGATAAGGGGAAGCTCCTCAATCGGCTGATGGATCGGCTGCTCTTCGTGGCCTCGTTTCCGGACCCACGGCTTCGTTCCTTCGTATCCGAGGAGAATGCGGAGGCGTCGGAGTCCTGGTTCCGCATTCCCATGCCGCTCTATTGGATTCCCGCCCTTTTCATTTTCTCAGCACACGCGGAAGATGTCGCGACGCTTGCCCTGAAAAAAGGGGCTGAGGTCTGTACGCTTTACTTGCGGAACATGCCAGCAGAGATGCCTGGCAGAAAAGAAGCGGCACATCTCGCGCTCGTTCTGGCTCGGGAACTCCAGGATCAGGTTGCGGCGTGGCCTTATTCCGGACGAGACAGCAAGGTTGTTTACGAGGGGATGCTCTTTGGAGCTGGTGAGGATCCCGAGAGCGTCGCCCAGGTGGCGCTCGAGATTGCTGGTCGCCGGGAAGAACCGGATCACGCCATAGATCGCCGCGACCGAGCGGAGGAAGAGTCGGCAGCCCGCGAAGTCCGGTGGAGAGAAGAGCACCCGGAAGAGCACAAACAGCACAGGGCCTCCGTGACGTCTCTGCCGGGCGGCAATTACTTTCCCAGTCGCAGACGGCCGCCGCTGCCAGATGGTCCGCAACGACGCATCCCCGACGGGTTCCGCAGCACGATCATGGACTGGGGCGCCCTGACGAGCCTCATGGCGCTTCGGCCGGAAGCAGCCAAGGAGATTCTCCTGGCCGTCTGTTTAGAGGATCCAGGACACCGCGATCAGGAGGGGCCCATTCGTTCCTTTGGACTGGTTTGGTGGCACAATGGCTTCCCACCAATCTATTTCAAGGGGCCGTTCTATACCTTTCTTCAGCAATCGCCTCAGGCCGCGCTGAAGTCGATCGTGAAGCTGTCGAATATTGTCACTGAGCAAGGGCTGAGAGAGGAGCGAATCGATCCGCTCGAATCGGACCACCGCGAACGCTACGCGCTCAAGTTCACGGTCAAGGACCAGACGGTCTACTGGTTCGGCAACGGGCAAATCTATTTTCTCCATCGGGGCGGCCGTCTTCACGATGATGTCCTGGTCTGCGCGCTCATGGCGCTTGAGAAGTGGTTGTACGACGAGGTAAGTGCCGGCCGGGAGATCGACAGCTATGTTCAGTACATCTTCGAGAACGCCATGTCGCTGGCTTTTGCGGGAATTCTGGTATCTGTCGGCTTGTATCACCCTGCGTTGTTTCACGGTTGCCTACGGCCACTTTTGGGAAACATGCACATCTATGAATGCCAGAGCCACGCAGCGTTGAATGAGAGCTCCGAACCCTGGAGGATCTCATTTGCCGGACGGCCGCAGCAAGAGATCCAGCTTGCTATTCAATGGAACCGGATGCCGCACCGCCGCGTCCTCCTCCGCGATTTCGTGCCAAGACTCCTTGTTGAGAACACTGAAACGCAGGCATATCTCAAGGAATGCGCCACTGAATGGGAAGCGACAGTGAAGCCGGAGACCGACGATAAGAAGGAAAGCTTCACGTTGTTCCTTGCCCGGTTCAAGCCCGAAACCTACGTGTTGACCCACAGACCGGACAACGTGATCGAGATAAGGCCGGCTCTGCCAGACGAAGTTGAGCAGAAGAGGCAGGCCTCGCAGGCGAGGCTGAATTCCGCCTGCTCTCGAACACCATGGCACTGCAGGCTCGCCAAATCCTCAATACCGGAGTGAGTCTGACCGCGGACAAGCCCCCGGGGTTCTTTCAGCAAATACACAGGATCCAGCAACCTCAGTATCCGGATCGCAGCGAAACCGAGACGCGGACGAGGCTCCAATCGATTACCGGCGGACTCACAGTGCTCTTCATCTATCACCGTGCGTGGCTCTCGGAGAACGAAGACGCGGAACGGT
Source organism: uncultured Acidobacteriaceae bacterium (assembly GCA_964246715.1). Taxonomy (GTDB): domain Bacteria; phylum Acidobacteriota; class Terriglobia; order Terriglobales; family Acidobacteriaceae; genus Edaphobacter. The sequence continues at coordinate 6,758 of CAXTRZ010000078.1, forward strand.
GGTGCTTTGAGGTGTTGAGAAATCTTCAGGACGCCCCCAGTGAAGAGCATGAAGGTCCCGAGTCCGGCAATCTTGGACTCAGCGTCGAGACGTTTCTCGGCGAACTTGGGGTCTTCCTCCTTCAGGAGCGTCAAGACGAGTGGGTCAAACGTCTGGCGTTTGATGGAGTGACAGGCTTCTATTACCACTCGACAAACCAGTCGATGGCGAGAGCATACCTTTGCCGGGAAGGCCTTGGCGATACCTTTGATGAACTCATCTCCGTCGCTCTGCTGTGGTCCGGTCTCAGGCGAGGCGCGACCAGGAAAACAGGGCGTTACACGCAAAGGCCGATTCTCCCTAGCTACAAGTTGGCCCTGTATGCTCGTTTTCTCGACGGCAGCCTCAGGCGGCGCCCGGTCACGGTCGCGATGTCGGCACGTCTCGGGGCCAACCTCGTCGAACGCATCGAGCGGCTAGACCCCTCAGAGATTGCAAGGAGACAGTGGGAGAGGCAACGCAAAGCCTTCGAGAAGAAGGATCGGAACCGCGATGCAAGCCGCGACATGGCTCAGATCGATTATGAAGTGATTGTCGCCGGATTCTGTTTTCTGTCGTTCGAACTGATTTCCGGCGTACTCGCCGATCGGAGGCACGCAACGGGATATATCCGACAACTCTTCGACCTTGAGATGATGACCCTCCCCATCCTGGAGGGCGAGGACGAAGGGAGAGAGGTGGGCGGCACGCCCTATGAGTTCGATCGCTGGATACTTGGTTTAGCTGCTGAACTGCTCGCGACGGTCACATCATTGGACCAAGCAAGGGCGATTTATGAACCGGTGCTGCGGCGTGGACCAGCCACCCACTATTGGACACAAGACTTTCTTGAGTCGTGTTTCACCAGGGCTCTCCCGCGGATGGCTGACCATGCACTCTTTGCAGAGATCTGGGGGGGCATGGTGGACTACACGTTTTCGCTTCCGGCATGGGTGGGAAGAAGGCCGGGCATCTGGTTCCATGCCGAGAGCCTGTCCGTAGATCTCATGGGCTTGCGCACCGAAGCCGTGAAGGTCTTCGGACGCACGGAGTATGCCGGCCTTGCAAGGACGATGGCGCCAACCTTCAAACGCTGGGGCGATCAGTGGTTGAAGTACGGTCGTGTAGCGGCGTGGTTTGCTAATTTTCTCGCCACAGAGTCTGGAGGGTCTCTTCTGCGTCAGGGTATCCAGCAGCTTAGCGAGGTTGTGGGCTCCTTCAGCGAAAGCGATTGGAAGGACGGCGGACTGGCGCTGAGTCTTACGTCCGCTCTCGCTGCGGGCTGGAGACACACCTCTAGTGAGATCGCAGCAGATGTGGCCCTGCGAGAGGCTTTCCTTCACATCCTGATGGAACTCTGCTCCCGTTCTATCGCAGAGGCGATCCATCTGAGGGACCGTATTTCCCACATTATTCCAGTGGGCCCATGAGCGAGAGCGGGCCTCTGGATCAAAACGATGCGCGGCTTTGGAACGAATCTTTCGAGGTGATCTGTTGAATTCGGCAAAATCTGCGTCTGTCGAATCCTTTGAAAAGATTGTGGCCGACGTGCTCGCGAAAATACCCAAGGGAAGCACGCCGACATTTTCCCTCCTGCCGGAGATATGGGCCGCTCCTCAGGCGATTGCCCCGGAGAAGGTGAACTTGTTGGTTCCGCTGCTGCGAGAACTGAAGCTCTATCCGCAAACCGGGGACTTCAGGTTTTCCACCTCTGGCGAATATCTCCATATCTCCGATGGGGCTCTCAACCTGATCTGGTGCTCAAGCTATGCTTCCTGGTTCATCTATCAGGCTTACGGTAGGGCTCAGAAGAACGGGCGAGACTTTGTGCGCTTCGATGATGACGCAGAGACGGAGGAAGCGGTCAATCTTTATCAATGGGCAATTCGATGTGTGCGAGACAAAGCATACACCTCGTGGCCTAAAGGCGCGCCACAACCGACAAGAACACCTGTTCATGCGAGTGTATTGCATCTTGCCAACGAGGTATTTCTGACGGCCGTAGCGTGGATGCTGTTGCACGAGGCCGGGCATCTTGAACGAAATCATCCGTTTTTCACGTCATCCCGTTCCCTGGATGAAGAGCATGAAGCTGATTTCTTCGCTACGGATCATGTACTCGGCGGGGTCACCGATGAGGATGTCCGGTTCAAGCGGAGTGTCGGGATCGTGGTGGCGAATGCCCTCCTACTTCTGCTCGAGCTGATGGATGGGCCCGCCCGTTCTCGGACGCATCCACCCGTCGAAGAGCGAATCAGCCGGAATCTTCGGGGACCTGAACTTGAGTCAAACAACAAGATCCATGCTTTTGCAACTGCGCTGATTCAGTTTCAACTTGGCGTTGTCGGGATATTCCCGCAGCTGAGCGAGCGTGCCCAGTTCGGAGACTTCGTAGATGATTTTTGCCTGGCGATCAATCGTTGGAGGAAGTGAGCCTAACTCGGATGTTGGGCTGCGGCGCATTTGGAAGGTGTCGAGGAAAGTTGCGAATGGCTTCCCAGCACCAATTCTCTATCTCACAGGGGAAGCGTGACCTGCGCCCCCACCAACCCACGCTACGGGGCAGGCGGGAGCCACTCGTTCTTCTCCAAGAACGAAACGATCATCCGTACATTCATCGTGATCGACTGTAGCCGATGAGGAAGTGTGTCGTTCGGATGGCAAGGAGCGGCCATGCCTTCAAGCCCTAGATCAATCTCAGCCAGTGGATTGGCGAAGAGCTTCATACCACGCTGCCAACCAGCCAGCGAAAAGCGCGCTACTGGCGCCTCCGACGAAGACATAGGACGAACCTGAAGCTTCTCAAGCCGCGTGCCCTCGGGGAAGCTCAAACAGCGGCCGATCCATAGAAATCGCGGCGATGAGGGTATGCAGGCGCCGATGCCTGTCGATCCGAGCTAGTTCGTTCAAGAACCGCAGGCATCGATTCGAATTCAAGACCAAGAGAGAGTCCTTGAGAGGCGGCTCGGCGAAGGGTTGGGTAGCCTCGATGAATCGCTGCCGTCCGGCATTCAGCAGAGCAATCTTTCGAGATTGTTTAGCCCATTCTTCCTTCCTCTCGCAAATGGGAAATTCGATGGAAGATGCCTTTGGGGGAGGGTTTTGACCGGAATCTTGAATCGCAGAAGCGTACACAGCGCAGTCGAGCGCAGCCCGAAGCTGATACAAGAACTCCCCGAGTTCGAGTTCGAGATTCTCAGGCAGCGGTTCGACCTGATCGACGTCTAAAGTCCCGGTACCGTCATCTCTCACGAACAACGTGACCGCAAGCAGATGCACGCTGTCGAGGCTGTTCCAGATATCCGCCGCTTCGTTCGAGTGGTACACCGCTCTACCGATTCTCGCGTAGCATTTTGAAAAGAGCTCCGAAACACTCGTCA
>CAXTRZ010000079.1:0-10127 GCA_964246715.1 uncultured Acidobacteriaceae bacterium
CAGCACACCCGGCCGCGTCACCCCTAGCACCACCACCGTCCGCGCCGGATTCCCCGCCGCCACCCGATCCCGCAGCATCAGGTAAAACGTATCCTTCAAACTCTGCATACCCCTCCCTCCATCCCGGTCACAATCGGCTCAAACCACCAGCCCCAACTGCCCCCGTACCTTCACCCGATACAGATAAACCTCCCCAAACGCCTCCGCGCTCGTCACCGCCTCAATCGCCAGCAGCGCCTCATCCACCAGCACCCCCGCAGCCTGCGCAAACAGCACATCCGCCGACTCATACTCCAGCGACCCCACCAATCCCAGCACCGCGCTTGCTCCGACAAGCAACTCATACTGCACAAATTCCGTGATCGTCCCGTTCGTCTTCCGAAAACAAACCGGCCCAAGGGTCAGATCCTGAAACCCGGGAGTCGCCAACCCCACCTGCTCCTCCACATCTCCCGGCGTCCCTGGCGAAGGCACCCGCAGCTTCACCATCCTTCCGCCGACACCCGCCAGCAGCGCATCCGCAATCCTCCTCTGCGCCCCGCTCATCCCAGCTTCTCCGCCACAAACGGTGCCAGCATCGACTGCACCCCCGCGTCGATCAGAACCCCGCTGAAGTACTCCATCTGCATCGTGTCCAGCTTGCTGCTCTTCACGTTCAACGCCGGCGTCGCCTGAGCATTCCGCACCACCTGTGCACAAGCCACCTTCACCTGATACGGAACGGTTACAAATCCCGCCGTATACGTTACCTCCGCCTCGTTGTATCCAATTCCCAGCAAGTTCGCCGGAAACGTCAGCTCCCGCGCACTCGCATTCACGTCGATCGTGCTTACATCCAGCGCCGACCACGTCCCCGGCAACCCAAACGCCGTCGCAATCTGATACCCGTACCCCTGCACATCCCCAAACTCACCGCGTCGTCCCCGCGTATACCGAACCCGTGCGCTGATCAGCGCTCCATCCAGCAGCGGCCCATAGCTCAACCGAGCCGTCTGCGCCCCCGCCGTCAGCCGCAGCCGCTCCACATACTCCGCCGCCATCAGCGTCGCCCGACGGCAATGCGCCTCCATCAGCGCAGAGGCCATCGTCACCAGCCCATCTCCGGTATCCGCACTCAGCCCATAGGCCTCATACTCCGCCGGCAACAAATACCCCATCGCACTCTCCTCCAAAGAAAAAGGGCCGGCGCACGCAACGCCGGCCCCGCCCGCCTTTTAGGAACAACTGACAACGAACAACTTAGCCTCTACCGATCCACCAGCACCTGGTAGTGCGCATAGTTCGCGCCCTTCACCACCACGCCGCCAAACTTCACCGCCACATACTGCGAAGCCAGCGATCCCGGAACCCCAAGCTGGAAGATCCTTGGATTCGGATCGCTCAGCCAGTGATACTCAATCAGGTCTTCGGTCACAATGTAAGCCGGAAGCACCGCGCTGCCGCTGCCCGGCACGCCCGTATACGGCAACGTCCACTCCGGAATCAGCGGAATATCCCCAGCCTGCGTGCTCAGCATCTTCACCGTAAAGCCGGACGTGATCTCCTTGGTCCCCAGCACCACGTTGAACTCCGTCTTCATCTCGCGATCAATCAGATCCAGCAGCACCGGATTCGCATAGATCGCCGTCGGCCGCACCCCATAGCTCGAGCTCGAAACCATCTGCGCAACCGTGCTCTTGATCCCGTCCACAATCGAGGCGTTCGCCTCAATCGTCACCGTATTGCCGCCCGCCGCAATCTGCGCCGCCGCGCCGTAGTACTGCGGTGTCGTGGGCGTGCTCAGGCTCGTGTCGTTGCCGTTCCACAACGCCACATCATGCGTGCGAAGCACGCCATCCACCGTGTCCTTCAGGTCCTTCGCCTGCAGATACGCAAACTGGCTCTGCTGCGCGCCCAGCTCAATATCGAACAGGTTGTAGTTGATCTGCGCTACCAGCGCCTTCAACGGAACCGACCGCTCCACCCGCGTCGGACTTACCAGCGGAGCCACAATGTTCCGCGGATCCACAAACCCGTTCGTGCCCGGAGAAGGAATTGCCGTCTCCTCAAAGTACCGCGAGGGATGCCCCGTCGCCGGAACCTGCTTGATCCGCTGCCCAAACAGCCCACGACGCCGAACCAGGTCGGTGATCTCCGTCTGGTACAGCGGCACCTCAATCGCGCCCGGTCCAATGTAGTCCGCAGCCGCATAAATCTCTGTAAACTTCGCGTTCATCCTCATCCTTTCCAAACAAAAGGGCGCGCCCCTTAGGCACGCCATGTCGATCTTGCACTTTGACTTTGTTCTCTTACTCGAAGAACAAAGGTCCGTCACCAAGGTCAATCATCCTGATCGAAGTGATCCGCACCTGAGGATCACGCAGCCGAAGGACCCCGAAGAACCGAACTCACCCCTGCCCTTTGAGCCACTCCGACCGGAACCCTGCATCGGTTCTTGTTCCCCGCCTTCCTTGCTCTGAAGCAGTCCAATACTTAGCCGATCAACCCAGCCCGCATCATCTGCGCCTTCACCGCAATCCGCTGCTCAATGGACAACCCCGCCAGCGAAGCATCCAAAGCCGCGGCGTTAGTCCGCTCCTCCGCCACACCGGACTTCGCCATCAATGTCGACACGCCCGCAGGCAGCGTCTTGCGTCCGCCCTGCCCCCGCAGCATTGCAATCGTTGCCTCGGCCACGCTCAGCCGCTCCTCCAGCTCCGCCTCGCGAGACCCCACTGCCGCCAAATCAATCTCCTGCAGCTTCGCCACCGCCATCTCCATCGCCGCAGCCGCGGCCGCCAGACGATCCACCTGCGCCCCCAGTTCGTCCTTTACTTCCATCGCCATCTCCATCCGCATCTCCCCTTACTTCGTCGCCGCCGTCGCCGGCGACTGCACATTCAGAATCGCCACCACCGCGTTAATCAGGCTGGACACATAGTCCGGCGTCGCCGTAATCCCCGCCTTCGTCAGCAGCTCCGTCACTGCGCTCCCCGCCAGCGTCAACACCTCCGCCAGCTTCTGCGTGCCCGTGCCGCTCTGCGCGCCGCTCGCCGCATACTTCTGTTCCACCAGCATCACCGCATTCTGGATCAGCGCCGTCGCGCCCTCCACCGCCGTAAGCTGCGGAGCCGCCGCCGGAAACAGCAGCGCGGCCAGCTTCTCCGCCGGAACCGCATACTGCAGCGCCCACTGCAGCCCCTTGGCAAAGTCCTTCCCAATCACCTGCAACACACTCAAAAACGCCATACCCTCTCCTCACCTTGTTTTGCTTAAGGGCACGCCTTCAGGCGTGCCGTAAGTAGCCTGCAATGAAACCGGCTTTAGCCGCTGAGGTACGCTTTCATCGGTGTCGCCGACTTCCGCCCGCCGTTACCGCCGGGCTCCCAGCCTTCAGGGCCAAAGGCCCGTTCTATACCAGCCCAGGGCGAAGCCCTGGGTTTTGACCACCACCAAACCAGAGCGCTGAAGACGCGACCTATAAGGCCCCCAACGTCAGGCCACTGCCATCTGTCGAGCCACCCGGAAGCTCGTCCCCCGATACGCCGCCTTGTCCCGCAGCAAAATCGCCGCCCCGGTAAACGTCGCCTTCGTCAGCGTCCACACGCTCGTCCGCATATCGGCCACATGCGCATCGGCCAGCTCATAGCTCATCCCCATCTCGCCCTTGCACGCTGGCCCGGCCTCCATCTCCGGAAAGTCCCGCGCAAACAGAAATCCCGCAACCATCAGCCGCTTCTCATCCAGCGCCGCCTCGGTGATGATCCCGCACTTCTGCCGCGCATCATGTCCATCCCACCCGGCCTTATAGTCCACAGCCATGCCCAGCAGGCTCGGCAGCGCCGTCTCCGCCGCCTCCCGCGTCAACACCACCCGGTGTCCCCGTGCTCCGCTCGGAGCCTTATCGCTCGCCACATCCACCAGCGTCAGGCATCCCTCAAACGGCAACCGGTTCGGATGACCATGCACCTCCGGAAACTCCACCGCCATCGCCCGCATCTCCAGCGCCGCGCGGCCGGGCGCAGGCCAAGCAACCTCACGCCGCGGCGACGCCGAGCGCCTCGGCCCCAAACCCGTCCCCGAGGGGTTCAACCGGTGCAGTCCATCCCCAAATCCCATTCTCACCTCCATCACCACATAGCTGCCTTTACCGCTGCCACCAGGACGAGCGCCCTTTTGATCTGCACGTCCGCATGGACGAAACCACGACGGGTGCCCCATCCTCTTCGGCGGCTTTATCGCCGAACAGGGTGGTATCGAGCAAAGCCGGCCGCCTTCTCTCATGCCCGCCCAACTCTCGCTCCGTTCTGCTCTTCGGTTGCCCTCAATCCTCGACATCCTCGTCCAACACAAACGGCGCTAACTTCGACCTCTCCTTGGCCTCCCGCTCCTCGTCCCGCCTCCAGTTCTCCATCAGGATCTGTTCCAGATTCCTTCCCCGCCGCTTCCGGTCCGCCGGTCGTCCCGCGCCCTGGTTCAGCCCGGAGATCACCACCAGCAGCTTCATATGCGCCACGCTGCCCCTCTTCGCCTCGCGCACCAGCGTCTGCATCAACGCCGGCAGTGCCTTGGCAAACCTCGCCCTCGTGTACACCATGCAATTTTCCGGCCGGGGAGCCCTGCCAAACTCCCCAGCCGTCAGTCCACCCTCGTCCTCCACTGGTACGGCTCGTTCCACTTTCATGAACTTGCCGCTCGCATCACGCGCCCTCTCCATCTGTCAAACACCCCCACTTGCTCGAGCAAGCGACGCATCTTCACCCCCTAGACGCAGAAAACGGGAGTCGAAGAACCCGTTGCCAGGTCTTCGCTCCCGCTTTCCCTCACTTGCATTACCAGAATAGCAGATCGATCTGGGTGATTACGCCAACTTCTTTCAACTTTTTTCTCTTTTCTCATCAATGACTTAGCCCAAATATCGAGGTCAAGGGGGCTTGACAAACGAAAACACTCATGTTTCTGTAATCCGTTTCATCTAACCCCTTCAAAGAAGGGCACTTACAAACTTAGGTTTTCACCTGCAACCTGATCCGTGATCTCTGACTCCTCGTCTTCAACTGCCGGCGAGCCCGCCGACGGACAGGCCCCAAGCGGCTGCAGCAAGCCCTTCCGCAGGAACATCGCCGTCAGTTGGTCCAGCGCCTCGGCATACCGCCTCACAACGGTTCGCAGGGTGATCCCAAGCATTGCGCTCGTCTCTCCCTGCGTGTACCCCTGCAGTGCGATCCGCCGTACCAGGTGTTGTTGCGCCCTGTCCAGTTGAGCCACGCACTTCTCCACGTCGTGGATGTAAATCACCACATCCTCAAAGCTGTGGATCGCGTGGTTCGTCACATGGCCGCGAAACAGCTCCCGCCCCAGTAAAGACGGCACTCTCCCCGCCTCCATGGACATCGTCTGATATCGCCGCAGCATCGCCTCCGTGTACTTACGGTAAAACGCCAGCGACCGCTTCGGTTTCTTGGCCGGTTGAGCGGCAATCACCTCCGCCGGAGCCTGCGTAGGCCGCGCTTCCGCCGCCTCCGCCTGCACCAACCGCAGGGAATGCGGTCCTCTTTTGCCCAAATCGGGATTTCCGTCCTGCCTCGCCGGAGCGCTCTCCGCGTAGGCCCAAACCACCGGCAAAACCACCACCGCCGCGCTCATCGCGCACCCCCTTCCATCAACCGGAAAGTTCGCCGATGATCCATGTCCGCGCCCCGTACTCGCGCCTTCTTCAGCCGGGCCCGAAGACCCCGGGGAGCTGGAAAATCCGCCAGCTTGCGGGAGCATCCATGGCAGTAAACTCCGTTCCGCAAGCCAGCGCGAATCCAGAGCGCTCCACATCCTTCACATATCTTGAGTTCCATGCGTAAGTGATTCATTTTGTTCTCCCAGACACACCTCTCCCCTGGTACGAGCCTCACTGTTTTCAGCGGTCGGATAGGGCTCGCGCAGGTTGCTAAAAGCCCCGCTTGGCTCGCTCCAGGATGTCTGTCGATCCTGTTCGCTACCCGCGGTGCTGCGTTAGGGTCAGGCCGGCCGCATCCTGGGAAGAATCGCGGTCCGCTCCGTCGATACCAGCTCTGCATCCAGCCTTTAGGGGATCTCTCCCTCCACCATCCCATCGCTGGTCATGCTCTTTCCTATGGAAAGTTCCAAGGTTATAGCTCGCCACTTTCCGGCCTGTCAACACATCTTTTTCCAGAAACAATCAACTCTCATAACCTCAATCGAGTGAACCTGTTAAGGCCTAAAATGGCCGCTATCAGGCAAGTTTCCCCCCTATGTTCAACAGCCAGCATTTATTCGCTTTTTATTCGCTAAAAAAGGTCAATTGCAGAGCATTGATAAACTAGCATTATGGTCTCTCGGCTTTATGCGAAGTGGATGTTTGCCTGGGAGACAGCGCTCACCACCCGTGACACAAATCGCGTCGTTCGCCCCCTTGAGTGGGGCTTTGATTGGCTCCCCAACTGGCTCCCCATTGAGAATTCTGCGAATCCACTTCCTGAAGAAGCTCGCATGATCTCGCTCAGCAATGCCATTGCTGCGCGTTCCAATGAGTTCTTCGGCTACACCACGCCCGTAGACTTTCGCTTGGAAGACCGCCATCCACAATTATTTCCGACCAACGTCCGTCCCCAAACTCTTGCACAAGACGCTCATTTGAAAAGACTTGCGGCAGAGGGGCGGCTGGAAAGTGCCAGATTCCTTCGATTTACCTCCCCAGTAACCTCACCATTTCCGGAGAACGATCACGTTAATGCACGTTGGTACCCGGAAAGTAATCAACAAAGGGAGACGTTTAGGCGCCTGGGAAAGCCGCGGCAGGCGATGGTTGTGATGCCGCAGTGGAACGCGGATGCCTTCTCCCATAACCCATTGTGCGAGATCTTCAACCGGTTTGGGGTAGCGTGCCTGCGGCTCTCCAAGCCGTACCACGACATACGCCGCCCGGCGGAGTTGGAACGATCCGACTATGCGGTGTCCTCCAACATCGGTCGAACGATCAGCGCGTGCCAACAAGCCGTCGTGGACATACGGTCCTGCCTGGATTGGCTTGAGACGCAAGGATATGAGCAGTTCGGCGTGCTTGGGACGAGCCTTGGATCCTGCTACGCCTTCATCGCCGCCGCGCACGATCCGCGTCTTCAAATCTGCGCGTTCAATCATGCGTCGACGTGGTTCGGCGATGTAGTGTGGACGGGCCAGAGTACACGCCACATCCGGGAGGCCTTTGAGCAGGCTGGACTCTATCAATCCAGGCTCAGAGAGGTCTTCCGGGCGATCAGTCCGATGGCTTATATGGAGCGGTTCGCGGCCGAACCAAAGCGGGTTCTGGTGGTCCATGCGAAGTACGATTTGACGTTCCTGGAAGAGTTTTCTCTGGACGTGATCAAGAACTTCGAGGAGTTTGGGGTGGACTTCGTTTCAAAGGTGTTGCCTTGCGGGCACTACACAACGGGAGAGACGCCCTACAAGTACCTGGATGCGTGGTACCTGGGGAAGTTCATCCATGACGCCTTCAAGGATCTGGCGTTTGCCAGCCTACGACCTAATCCGAGCTCTGGGAGAAGCTGATGAAGGCAGCAAGACAGGGGACGAGAAGCATGGCGATGAAGATGGAACCGATCATGAGGTCAGGCATTGTTGGTCTCCATAGGAGGGATTTGAGTTTCTGGCGTGAAGCGATCATGCTGCACTTTGGTAACTAGCTGCCATACAACTTTGGTTCTGGAACCGACCGTTCAGAGCCGGCAGCAGCGTATCCGAACGATCCATCAGGCTGACATAAGATGGAGGTATGCCGATCGACCTCAATGCCACGCTAGCCGCCGCCGATCCCGAGATCGCCGCACAGATTGATAACGAGGTCCTCCGCCAGCACGAGGGATTGGAGATGATTGCGTCAGAAAATTTTGTGAGCCGGGCGGTGCTGGAAGCAGCGGGAACCGTGTTCACCAACAAGTACGCGGAAGGGTACCCGGGGAAGCGATACTACGGCGGCTGCGAACATGCGGATGTGGTGGAGAATCTGGCCCGCGAAAGGGCTAAGAGTCTCTTCGGCGCCGATCACGCCAATGTTCAGCCGCACTCGGGATCGCAGGCCAATGCGGCGGCTTACATGACGCTCATCCAGCCGGGAGATACGATCCTGGGGCTGGACTTGGCGCACGGCGGGCACCTAACGCACGGGCACAAGCTGAACTTTTCCGGCAAGCTATACAAGATTGCCGGATACCAGGTGCGCAAAGATACGGAGACGATCGACTACGACGAGGTGGAGGCGCAGGCGGAACGGGAGCGGCCAAAGATCATTGTGGGCGGGGGCAGCGCGTATCCACGGCAGTTCGACTTTGCGCGCATGCGGGCGATTGCGGACAAGGTGGGGGCGTACCTGATGGTGGATATGGCTCATTTCGCAGGGCTGGTGGCGGGTGGGGCGCATCCTTCTCCCGTGCCGCACGCTCATGTGGTGACAACCACGACGCATAAGACACTGCGGGGACCGAGGGCGGGGATGATTCTTTGCCAGCAGGAGTTTGCGGCGGGGATCGACCGGAGCGTGTTTCCGGGGCAGCAGGGCGGGCCGTTGATGCACGTGATTGCGGCCAAGGCGGTGGCCTTCCGCGAGGCGCTGGAGCCGGAGTTCAAGGCGTATGCGGCGCAGGTGGTGGCGAACGCGAAGGCGCTGGCTCAAGCCATTGCAGAGAAAGGGTTTCGCATTGTCTCTGGAGGAACGGACACGCACCTGATGCTGATCGACGTGTTCCAGAAGGGCATGTTCGGGTCCGAGGCGGAGCATGCGCTGGGCGAGGCGGGCATTACAGTGAACAAGAACGCGATTCCGTATGACGCCAACCCGCCGCTGAAACCGAGCGGCATCCGGATTGGCACGCCGGCGTTGACGACGCGGGGCATGAAGGAGCCGGAGATGGCGACGATTGCCGGGTGGATTGTGCGGGCGCTCGAACACCGGAGCGACGCTGGTGAGCTAACGAAGATTCGAGGCGAGGTTTTGGAGATGACGGAACAGTTTCCGCTTTATGAGTATCTTCGGGCATAGATTTCGCGTAGGTTGGGTTGAAGGAGAACGTGATGTCCTGTGAGGCATGGGTGGCCGCACAGCGATACGAAGATGCGTTCTGAGAAAGAGCTGACCCAATGATGGCGATGGCGATGTTGTCCTGGATCTTTGCGGTACCTGCGCTGGGCTTTGCGACGGGGTTGCGCACGATGACGCCGATGGCCATCCTGTGCTGGTTCGCGTATTTCAACCACCTTCCGGTGCATCAGAGCTGGGCCTTCTGGACGACGAAACTTGTTTCCGCTCTTGTGTTTACCGCGTTGGCGGCAGGGGAGTTGATTGGAGATAAGCTGCCGATGACGCCGAACCGGATTATGATTGGCCCGCTGCTGGCGCGTGTGACGTTTGGCGGGCTAGTGGGCGCGATTGCGGCTACCGGGTTGCGAGGGTCTACGCTGGAGGGAATACTGCTGGGGGCCATTGGGGCGCTGGCGGGATCATTCATCGGGTATCACCTGCGGAGCTTGATGAGGCGGCAGTTGGGCTGCCAGGATTGGCCGTTGGCGGTGGCGGAGGATGCGGTGGCGATCGGGTTGAGCTTGGTGGCGATGGGAATCGTGACGGGGTAATCAAGACGTAACCAGCGGGTGCCGGGTGGTGATCAGGGTAGGCTGGAAATAATCCTCAGTGGTTACTTTCGCGGTAGAAGATGGCGTGAGGTTGACCATCACAGTTTTGGCCGAATCCATTAAGAATGGATAAGCGCTTTTTACGGAAGCCATACGGATCTGTATGGATTTATACGACTTCTGCAGTGGGTAACATCTGGAATCGGGTACGAGGGTGGGATGTATCCACGAGATTGCCTATGGTGAATTGCATTCAGAACGTGGAGAGATGTGCGCGTAAGGTGGGTTTAGGGATTGCGTCTTCGTATGGTGGGGGAGTGAGGGGATGGACCGGTATCTTGGAAGGTTGGGCGAGGTTAGAGGGCTCTGGAAAGGTCGCCTCCGGTGATGCCCACGCATCGCATAAGACAACGACGCGATGAATGGGACACACGGCGTAATTGCTTCTTACGACCTGGAGAAGAGGAACTCAGTTTTGAGGTCAGGGGCGGGAGTGAGTTGGAGGTGGG
>CAXTRZ010000080.1:0-9959 GCA_964246715.1 uncultured Acidobacteriaceae bacterium
CCCGTGAACTGCGCCGCATCGAAAACATCTTGGCCGATTCTGACGCCCCCGCGAAAAGTTCCAGCGGAATCCCTGTAGGTGAGTAATTGCAAAGCGGTGTCCTCCTCTATTTTGCTGCATCAGGCTTGGCCGGCAACCTGGCTGAATTGACTGTTGCCGGAAATCGTCGCCATCAGGGTATCCGGTGCGGAAGGGGAGCAATCGCCGCGCCAGCAAACGATCTGGTCGGGTCGGATAAGCACTAGGTCGGCTTGGTAAAGACCTCTCAGATCTTCCGCCACCAGGTTCAACAGCAGCAGCGGCAATCCAAGTTTGCGCGCCGCTCCGAGGAGTGGCTCGGGGTCCGCTCCTTGCCCAAGCTGCAGCAAGGTGAACTCGAAGTGGAAGGCGTCGTACAGCGATCGGCCATCCGCGAGCCAGGCATGCGGCGCCCTGCCTCCTGGACAGGCGGTTGGTTCATATACATTTGCACTATCGGCAGGCGGCTGGGTTCCGTCGGAGACGATAAGCGGTGAGCCATCGTATCGCGCGCCCAGCGTGACTCCGGGGATGTTGAATTCAGCACGCGCATGATTGAGCAGGTAGTCCCCGGCAAAGCGGCGCGCTTCTTCGCCGGCTTCGGATGCTTCTTCAATCGCGGCCGGCACCGTAAACCGGCCGATGGATTCCGCAAAGGTCCGTGCGTAGTTGGTGTTGCGCAACGCGACCGGTTTGCGTTCCTGTTCGTAGCTGGCCAGCAGCTCCGGTCCGCCCCAGCCTTTCACCGCGCCGGCTAGTTTCCATCCCAGGTTGACCGCGTCTTCGACCGCCGTGTTGTAACCCAGACCTCCCGTCGGCGTGAACAGGTGAACGGAGTCGCCGCCAAGAAAGACGCGGCCATGCTGAAATCGTTCCGCGACCAGCATCAACCCGGCGGTCCAAGGCGAACGGGTGATGATTTCCAGTTCAAATGGCTTCCCCACTGCGGCGTAAATTAAGCCCCTGATCACTTCGTCTGAAAGCGTAGCCGGGTCTTCTGCCGGACGGAGCTGGGTCATATAGACGAAGCCGCCCCTTCCATCCACAGCAAGCATCATGCCGCGGCGCTCTATATTGATGGCCCAGTACTGCCACGCGCGTGCATGAGGAATAAGATCGTAAATCTCGGTGGAACGGAAGAAAGTCGAGTACATCTGGCCGGCGAGAAAGGGCCGGTCCGTATTGCGCTCTCCCACATAGCTAATGTCAAGCTGCTTTCGAATCGCGCTGCGAGCCCCTTCAGCGCCCACCAGGTAGCTTGCCATATGCTTCCGAATAGCTCCTTCCGCAGTGACCACCTCAGCTTCCACGTGATCCGGATGTTCGGTAAACCCGGCGACGCGCGAGCCAAAGTGCAGCGAAACGGAGGGCAGTTGCTCCGCTTCGTCCCGCAGAATCCGTTCAATGTACATCTGGGCACAGCGATGCGGCAATTCAGCGACACTCCACGAACCGGACAGGCTGCGTGCCTGCTTCTGGGCATCGGCGGAGCCGGGGAGTTGAAAGCGGCTGAGCTCCCAGCCGAGAAAGCGGGTAAAGTATGCAACGTCGGTGGGATAGTCCGGCGGCAGACCGGCAGCGCGGACTCGCTTGACGAAGCCGAGGCGGCGATAGTGCTCCATCGTACGGGCCTGACTGGCTCCGGCCGCCGGATGCGGCGTTGTATCGGCTCTGTCGTTGAACAACGCCGTCCGAATGCCTCTGCGTCCTAGTTCAATGGCAAGGATCAGGCCACAGGGGCCGCCGCCCGCGATCAGAACATCTGCATCAAGCTCGTTTGCCGTCATCGCGTCCATGTCCCTTGCGCTGCGCCTGCCACTGCTTCTCAACGACTTGCCTGATCGTGGGGCTCCTACTTCAGGTAGCCCATCTTTGCCCAGAACGCTTTCGCCGCAGGGTGAAATGGCAGGTCGATCGGAGTGTCCGGCGCGTTGACCACCATCCTCTCCAACGGCATGGGCTTTTGCTTGACCGGACCCCACGTCCACGGAATGCAATCTTTTCGCGCCTCGAGTGCCTCGCAGAACTTCCGTATGAGCAGGTCGGAGGCGTCGATCCGCGTGAACACTGGCCAGCCACTGAAGTCGATCGTCGCCACATCCGCCGGCAGCTTCGTCAGCCTTGATTTTTCGAGCGTGCCGCGCTTGAAGCCCTCGCGCTCGAGCAGCACCAGATGCTCTTCGTCCAGATCGAGCAGCCGCATCCCTGCATCTACGGCTTCATTTGCCCACACCACCACGCCCTCTTCAAAAATGGCGTCCAGCTCGCCGCTGACGACCCGCTCGATGCGCGAAGGCAACCCCGGGAATGAGTCCTTAGGCATTGGCTGATCGTACGAAACCGATCCGCCCCACGAGAGGATGTCTTCGTAGCTGAATCCATGAACCTGCAACACCTTGTTGACGAGCAGGGTCGTGCACGCATCCAGCGACCCCCGCACTGAGAGCTTCAGCGGGTAGCGCTTCTCGCGGATGTCGCTCAGGGAAGTCAACCCGGTTGACTTGCTGACGGCAAAGGCTAGTTGATCGTAGTGGGGCAGAACCGCGATCAGCGCAACCTCCATCGACTCGGAGAAGAGGCCGACACCGCGATCCGCCATCGAGAGGATGACCCCGGGATTCATGATCGCAATGTCGAGCTTGCGTTCGAAGACATCCCGCAAGGAGTTAGGATTGTTCGCACCGAAAATCCGGAAGGCCCCAATCTCATCTCCCTGGCTGATCAGGTCGATAGTCGCGACACGATACGGCCAGTCGGCTTCGGTCATCATATGCGATACGGTTTCCAGCATCAGTTTCGACCGGATGCTCATCGGGTCGACCTGGCCGAGTGTCATAGACACTGAAGTTGCCATTCCATGTTTGGGAGGTACGACGAAACTTATATCGGACATAAAGTTCCTTTCTAATTGAGTGTTGCTGAAGTTGCCTTGAGGAACGATGTGTAGTATCGCCGGTTGCCTTCCGCCTAGGCCGGGGAAAGTGTAATTATGATCGTGATCACTTTATTAGAGCACTGAAAGGGATGTCAACCTTTGCGTCCGCGGTGCCCGTTTCAACATTTTCTAAAGAGCTAACCGCCCTTTCTCGTGGAGCCGCGGCATCAGAGCCAGCGCGTTGCCCCTCTCCACCCCCGCGAGTTCGGCTTTGGACAAACCGATCGTTTGCAATTTCGCAATGTTTGGCGCCATGGGCCCGATGAAGGGCGAATCGGTCCCAAGCAGAACATGAGAGAGCGGAACATAGGCGCGGAGAGCGGCCATCGTAACCGCATCCGCTGAGCTTGAATTTTCATAGTAGAACTTCGCTACCTCCGCACGAAAGCTCTCCGGCATTATGGCGCGCATGCTTTCCTGCGTATCGTCGAGGATCTGCAGCCTTCCCAACGCGCCCATAATGTATCCGCCATCATGCGAGAAGATGAGGCGCAAGTCGGGGTACCGGGCCGGGGACTTGGTCAGAATCCATTGCAGGATGGTGCGCGTCGTATCCATGGGGTACTCGAGCAGGGAAGCAGGAATGTCCGGCATCAGGTGCCGACAGCAGGTGGACGCCATGGGGTGTACATATACCACGGCATTGCGCCGGTTGAGCTCCGCGAAGACAGGCTGGAAGAGCGGATCTGCAAGCCACTTATCTCCATAACTTGAGAACAATCCGATCCCATCGGCCTTCAAGACGTCGAGCGCATACGTCAGCTCGGCCAGGCTGCCTTCGACATCGGGAAGAGGAAGCGCGGCGAACAACCCAAAGCGCCCGGGGTGGTCCGCCATTAGCTGTGCCGTGTAATCGTTGCAGGTGCGTGCCAGCCTTCGGCCTTGCTCCACGTCGCCGAACCAAATGCCCGGATTGGCCACCGAGCAGACCACCGTCTCGACGTTGTTACGGTCCATCTCGTCGAGGGCAATGTGGGGCGTCCACGCTTTTGCTCTTCCGATCACTTCCCGAGCCATGGTGCCGGCAACGACTTCCTCGCCAATCCAAGCCGGAGCAATCGGATGGTAATGCACGTCGACCCGGTATGGAGCATGCTGCGCGGTCAGCCATGGCGGGGCAGCCAACAAGACGCCCGCACTCCCTGCTCCGGCCAGAAAATCTCGTCTTGTTGCAAGGGACGACCGCATTGCGAACCTCCTTATGGTGCTGCGTGTTCTTGTCCGGTGGAACCGCTACGGCAGAGTGAACATGAGGCTGTCGACGGTGGTGCCGCCTCCGCACAGAGTAGCCCCTGCGAAAAAGTAAGCAGCGTGCCCGATGGTTGCCGCGCCAAAGGCGTGGCGCGCCTGCGGAAGATTTTTCAATGGCGTCCACTTGTCCGTTTTCGGGTCATAGGCCGTTACATCGTCATAGGCATTGGGAGTGAAGGGTTGGCCTCCAGGCTTGCACTCACCACCCGCGTACACGATCAAGCCGTCAAGCACCGTGTAGGCCCCTGAAGAGCGAGGCCTCGGCAGCGGTGCGGCGGTCGTCCACTTGTCGGTCTTCGGATCATACACGTCGTGCCGGTCGAGGTTATCGACCACGTCGGCCACGCGGCCGCCGAACAGATGCACTTTCCCGTCCAGCACCGCAATGCCCATGTGATCTCTGGCCGGACCCGGGATGGAGAGCCCCTCCGTCCACCTGCTGGTCTTCGGATCATAGACCTCGTGCGTGGTCACTGTACCGAATCCGGCGCTCAACTCAGGCATGTCGGGAGCTGCCGGCAGCTTAACGATCTTGTCCGAGATGCGCCCACCAAAGATGTGCAGCTTGCCATCCACCGCAGCCGCAGCGACGGACCCCCGTGGGCTTGAGATATCGGGCAGAGCCGACCAGCGCTTTTCCTTCGGAGAGTAGACGAAGGCAAGGTTCTGCGGTCCCATGTGAACCACATCCGTGAAGCCGCCAATGGCATACAGCCTACCATCCAGCGTCGCGACACCGATATGACTGAGACCGGTTGGAAGTGGCGCCTCATCTTTCCAGGCATTCGTCTTCGGATCATAGACCGAAGTCAGGGTAGAGTTCCAGACAGGCTTCCCATTTCCAACTTGCGCTGTGCCTCCAAGCACATAGATCTTTCCATCCAGCGCCGCGACCCCGATTTCTGCCCTGCCCACCGCGAGCGGAGCTTTGCTCGTCCACGTACCGCTGCCCGGCACCTGAGCGATGCATGGCTGCGCAAACGCATAGGCCGTGACCAAAGCCGAGACGGTGAAGTGGAGTACTTTAGCATCGCGCGAAGTCCGTTTGTGATCTGCCACGTTGTAAACCTTTCTTGCCGAACGACCCGGCGTTGGTACTGATTGGTGTGGCTTCTGACCTGATCTCTCCTGCGAGAAGACAACCAAGACGATGCGAAATGACCACCAGGATGCCCTAACTTGTTGTCATCTCATAGCGTAGCGGAGAGATTTGCTGTAGAAAGTCGTAACGCTTTTAAAGGAGACGTCAATAATTCATGCGCAGGGAAAACTGAAACGACCTGGGCGCATTGGCTTGTGTCGTCAGCAGACCAAAGATACCGGACCCAAAGCTCAGCCCAGGGTCGCCGAACTGAACGCGGTTGGTCACGTTGAAGGCTTCGGCACGGAAGACCAGGTTGACCGACTCGTGCAGCGGAGTCGTCTTGCCAATCGAGAAGTCCCAGTTATCGACGCCTTGAGTCCGGGTTTGTCCATCAGTGCGTGGTTCGTTGCCGAAGAAGTTCCCGGCGACCGGCGCAACGTTAGGATTGGTGGGCCCGGGATTGCTGAAGCAAGCCGGGTTGATAATGGACTTCTGTTGCTGGGCCGCCTGGACGTATCCAATGTTGACCTTTTTGTTGCATCCGGTCACCGTGTTTGGGCGGATCGTGCCTCCCCCGAAGGCTTCGCCGACGATGTTATTGAGCGCGGTGATCGCCAACGGAAAGCCGCTTTGAAAGGTGTTGATCCCGCTTGCGTTCCAACCCGAGACCAGCGTGTTGACCACGCCGTCAGCATCGCCCAAGAAGTGTTTTCCCTCACCGACAGGAAGATCCAGAATGTAGCTGATGACTAGCCGCTGGGGCACGTCAAAGCTTGTATAAGAACGCTCGCCACGGGTGTTGCTGTAGTCCTGAATCACGCCGCCACTATGGGTTTCAGCAAACGGGTTGGTTGAGTCGGCGGTACCCAGCAACTTCGACCAGCTGTAGTTCGCCAGAAAAGTTCCGCCGCTCTTGAAGCGTTTGGTCAGTGTCGCCTGCAGGGAGTTGTAGTACGTGTCGCCAATCCAGGCCGAGTTTTCGTTGACGTTCTGGTATTGGGGATAAGGGCGGTTGGCCTGCGAAAGCGTGGCATTGTCGGGAAGCTGATTGATGTTGTACGTGATCGCGATCGGCAAATGCTGCCCGCGCGCCCCGAGGTAGGCGATCTGCGTGATCAAGCCATTCGAGCCGAATTCATGCTGCACGTTCGCGTTATATTGCTGCAGGAAAGGAAAGCCCGACGTGGGATTGCGTCCGCTGATCGTCTGTCCGTAGAAATAGGTTGGATTCGCCGCGAACTCAGCGCGTCCGATCGGCTTGATGAGGGTTGTTGCGGGCGTTGTCGTCCCGGACAGATAGCCCAGCGGCGCACTGATCAGGTTCCCAGCCGGAACGAAGGTGGTTGCCGTCACAATCGAAGAGCCGCTCGGGCCGGAAGTGTAAACGATGTCCATAGGAAGGTACGCGAGGCTATAGCCGGCGCGCACCGTGGTGCCCGCATACGGCTGGAAGGCGAAGCCAATGCGGGGCGAAAAGAGGTTCGTATGCGACTGCAGATCGCTCCGGCGCGAGTAAGCCGCGCTGTTCACCAGCACCAGGGGATTTGCGAGTTTTGGCAGAAGGATCGCGTTGTCATCACGCTTTTCGACGAAACCGCCAGGAAGTTCATAGCGCAGTCCCGCCGTCAGGGTCAGCTTGGACGAAAGCTGGAACGAATCGTTGACGAACAAACCATCGTAGCGGTTTACAGAGCTGGGCGTCTTCGACGTTTGGATTCCCAGGGGAGCGACGGTGAATTGGCCTGAAACGAAGTCGGCCACCGGAGTCGCTCCCGTGCCGGGAATCACAAGATTGGTCGGCGGCCCACCTACGGGACCGCAGGAAATGCCGGAGACGAAGTGCTGTGCATCGCTGAAGCTGATTGCGGTAGGTAAGGCACTGGGAATGCAGGAGGTACTGGTTCCAGCAAAGATGTAAAGGCCCGTCGTGGCAGGATTCAAGACGGGGTACTCCTCCCGCCGTCGGGCCTCGCCGCCAAAGCTGAGAGAGTGCCGCCCCAATTGTTTGGAATACGTGCCGGAGACCACATAGTGATTTGTCGGCTGCCGGGTGAAGAAGGACAGTTGCACGAAAGGCTGCGGGGCGCTGTTGGAAAGGACCACGCTGGGAAAGGAAGGGTAATCGACCTGGTTTGCGATGCCCGCGTAGAACGGGCCATAACCCGCGAGGTTGGTGCTTGAGGGAATACTCGAGTTATCGAAGCGCAGGTAGGAGACGCGGATGTCTACCACGGACGTGGAGTTTGGCACGATCGTATCGCCAAGCACGACTTGCGTAGTGCTGGTGCCGAAGCTCGTGCCGCTGCTGGGTGCGGTGGGATTGTTGAACACAAACTGCGTTCCCAGCTGGGTGCCGTAAAGCCGCGCGTACTTGGCAAACAGCTTTTGCTTGCCAACGCTGTAGTCGATGCGCGAATCGACCGTATTCAGATACGAGGAAGCTTTCCCGGTCTGCGAAAAGTTATACGCCGGTCCCGCGTTCATCGTGTTGGGCAAAGGAAAGTAATGAAGCGTATTCGCCATGTAGTATGAAGTCGGATCGATGATGGCGTCTCCCGGCTGCGTAGGCTGGCCCAGAAGGCAGAACTTATTCAGGACGCCATTGCACTTGGCTTGGTTGTACTGCGCGATCGGGGCTGTTCCGGGATTGTTCACCAACGTCGGCACGGGATTGACGATCTTGGGATCGGCTGTGAAGTCGCCCTGCAGCTCCGCTGCCGTGGGAACGCGTCCGAGGTTTGGCACCCCGAGGGCGGAGCGAAGCCCTTCATAGGAAAGATAGAAGAAAGCCTTATCTTTCTTGATGAGGCCGCCCATGCTAGCACCGAACTGGTTTTGGATTTGCTTCGGCCGAGCTTGATTCACCCCACTCAGGAAGAAGTTGTTCGCATTAAAGATGGTGTTGCGCAGGTACTCGTACGCTGTTCCGTGCAACGCGTTGCCGCCTGACTTGGTGACGAACGAGACGATGCCACCGCTAAACTCGCCATACTGTGGGTTTACCACGCTGGTTTCCACGCGGAATTCCTGCACGGAATCCTGCGCAGGAATTAGCGAAGTCACATGCGCTTCCACGGAGTTTACCGGAGCTCCGTCGACATATACCGAGCCCTGGTTCGCCAAGCCGCCCGCGATGGCATAGTTGCCGAAGGCTTGCGCGTTCGTGGAAGAACCGCCGTTCGCGTTGCCGGTCAGGGAGCCCGTTGTGGAGCCCTGCGGAACAACTCCCGGGGTAAGCGCAATCAGGTTCATCGCATTGCGGCCGTTAAGCGGCGTATCCTCGACCTGCCGTCCTTCGATCACCTGGCTGACGGTGGGACTCTGGGTCTCGAGCAGCGTCGCTCCGGATTCCACCGTCACGGATTCCGTGACAGCGCCGACCTCCAACGCGAAATCGAGCTTCACCTGATCTTCCACCTGCAGGTTGATGCCTTGCCGCACGGCTGTCTTGAAGCCCGGCATCAACACGCTTCCCGAGTACTCGCCTGGAAGCAGCCCCGCCACACGATAGATGCCGGCATCGTTGGTGGTGGCGCTAGCCTTCACTCCCGTGGCGACGTTGATGTAGGTTACGGTCGCGCCGGCGATGTTCGCTCCGGAAAAATCCGTGACCGCTCCCGTAACGGAGGCGGATGTGCCTTGCGTGCGGCCGCTCGGAAGCAGCAGAAGCGACAGGAGCAGGACAAGTACAAATGGGCGGGCAGGCAGACGTTCGATCAGGTTCTTCATGTTGGCTAATTCCGATCTCGCCGAGGCGTGCGGCGCCACTTGGACTGTTTCTGAGCTCTTCAGCGACGACCGCGTGCAGCCGGGCTTTCTGATCGCAATCACTTTCGATGAAATCTTTGTCGCTTGTCAAGCACAATGATCACAATCATTTTTTGGGGCTCCGCCTCGCTTAACAACGGCACAGGCACGCTGCTCCGGCTTGAGCAAGTGATCGAACCCCGTTCTCGAATCCAGACGAACAAATATCGGAGCAGCTCGTCACACTTGGGAGTCAGCTTGTTTGTGATCCGGTTCACAAGGGAATCATTCCCAGGAAATGATTCAGTTCCCACGGTTGACGAACGAGTAACGGCTTGACTATATTCAAAAAACTGAACACGATCATTATTAACCCGTTTCATTTACACCGAGGAGTTTGAGCCATGTCGGTCATGAGCATAAGCAAGATCTCCCACGCATCCTATGTCACGCCTGATTTGGACCGGCTGTCCGAGTATTACCAACAGGTGTTGGGGCTCTCGCTCGTTGAAAGGGAGGGTCATCGGGTCTATCTTGGCAGCACCGTCGATCACCACTCGGTAGTTTTACGGCGCGGAACGGCCTCCCTTTGCGATGGCCTCGGGTTTCAGGTCGGGTCAGAGGCAGATCTGGATCAATTCGAGCGGCAGGTCAAAACGCATGGACTGGATACCCGGCGGGAGCGCGATCCGGAACCCGGCGTATCGGATCAGTTCACCTTCCTTGACCCCAAGGGAACCAGAATACAGATCTTCCATACGCAGCCTCCATCCAGCAGCCGCTTCGCGGCCAAGGGGATCATTCCGAACAAGCTTGGCCACGTCGCCTTCCATGTCGAAGATGTGGTCGCGATGACGAATTTCTACTGCGAGGTACTAGGCTTTCGCGTCTCCGACTGGCTCGAGCGTCAGTTCTCGTTTCTGC
>CAXTRZ010000081.1:0-9835 GCA_964246715.1 uncultured Acidobacteriaceae bacterium
GTGGTACTCGCTGTACCGGATTGGCGTACTGAAGCGGGAGACGGGCGCGGCGTGGACTGAGGTGATGAGCGCGTTTCTTGCCGCGTACAACTTCTATCCGATGCGGGCTGAGCCGCTGTTTCATATCGGCATGCAGTACCAGGCGCAGAAGGAGTATGCGGTGGCGTACCTGTTCTTTGCGCAGGCGATGCAGATCCCGATTCCGAAGACCGATCTGCTGTATGTCGAGCAGCAGGTGTATGAGGTGTTGCTGCCGCTGGAGTACTCGGTGGCGAGCTATTATGTTGGGCGGCATCGGGAGGCGATTGAGACGGCGAACCGGATGCTGGAGGATTCGAGTTTGCCGCAGGAGCTGGTCGACAAGCTGGTGCTGAACCGGAGCTACAGCCTGGAGGCTCTTTACCCCAGACGCGCCGAGGCGGCGAAGAGCGGAAGAGTCATCGTCTGCGTGATTCTTGAGGAGGGAGATTTGTTTTCGCCGGGATGCGTGGAGAGTCTGCAGGCTCAGGAGCATAAAGCGTTTCAGGTTGTGGTGGTTGAGAATGGCTTGTCGTCCGGCTGGCGCGAGGCGGCTCCGGAGAGCGCAACGTTTGTATGGAAGCAGAGCCGGGAGCGTCTGAGCTGGGCGGGCTGTTTGAAGGCGGCGGCGGAAGAGTTCGGGCCGGATGACATTCTGCTGATGATGCGCGGCACGGACCGGCTGATGGACGGCAACTCGATACACCATGTCATGAGCCACTTTCAGAGCTACGACTGCGCGTTGATGTACGGGCAGTTCATGTGGGCGGACGGTTTACGGGGGAATGCGACGCCGCTGGCATCCGCCGAGGAGCTTGAGGGCGCTCGATGGAAGGAACGTGCGGTGGTTCCGCTTGCCTTTCGCTGCAGCCTTTTATCGGAGGCGGAGCTGCCGGATGCGGCGGAGCCGCTGGATCTGCTGCGACGGGCGGGTTTTGAGCGGATACGATTTAATGATCGAACGGTTCTGGTGCGAGAGCGTTCCGGTGACGGGGAGGATCTTGTGAGGCGATGATCGTGTAGAAATGTATCCGGCTTCAGGCGTTCCGAACTCTGTCCCTCAGCAAAACGGCGAGATCTCTTGTGGACAAAGCTAACCTCGAACTTGTATTTCCTTCGGCAAGCGGTCTGGCGGGATTGATGGCGGAGTCCTCGCATCAAGCGCGAGAACTCCACTTGCAATCAGCACTGCATAGACTTAGGATCCTTTCGTTCCACCACGCAGGTGTGCGGCGAAGAAGTCTGACGCCCGCTTGATGGCGGTTTTCGTTTCGGGTGCCTGGGGGATCAGGCTCATAAATACATGCGGCATGCCCTCATACACATCGAGCACCGCTTCTTTACCTCCCGCCCGGATCGCTTGGTACTCCCTTACCGCACCGCTTAGGGCGATTTCGCGGGTGCCTGCCGTAATGAATGTCGGCGGAAAGGGCAGTGTGTAGTCTCCATAGACAGGGGACACAATCGGATTCTTGCGGTCGGCCTCAACGGGGGCGTAGCTTTCTCTGCTCCAGACACTTGCTTCCGCTGAGAGAACGGGATCTGCCGCTGCCAGGGTAGAAGCCGTGTCGCCACCAGTAGTAACATCCACGCCGGGAGACATCAGGAAAAGCGCACCCGGGAGTGGCAGGTGCTGTTCGCGCATCTTCATGACGGACCCTGCCGACAGGTTGCCGCCAGCGGAGTCGCCCATCATTCCAATGCTTTCCGGCTTCACACCTGTGGCTAGGACGGACTTGTAAACAGCCAGGATCTGGTCGGTGATCGTGTGCCAGTCGGCCCGCGGCGCGAGCGTATAGTCGATCGAGATGACCTCATCGCCGGTGGCCGTGCTCATCAGCGCTGGGATAGCCAAACTGTTGCCGGCGGAAAAGAAGGTAAATGCGCCACCATGCATGTAGAGTAGGATCGCTCCGCCCGGCTTGAAGTTGGCCGGGCGCACCCGTATTACCGGCACGCCGGCAAGACGCTCTTCAGTTCTCGTGACGTGAAGCGCCTCTGCGGCGGCTGTCGATGTCGGCCGGGCGATTCTGTCCAGCTGTGCATTGCTCCGGTCCCAATCTTCCAGAGTCTGCGGGCGCTCCCGCTTTGGTGCGCGAGCAACAAGAGCATACAACTTGGTCAACTGCGCCGCAGCTTCCGGTGACACCGTCGATGGAATACTGTAGCGGTTAAAGGGCGCTGGCGTCGCCGGTGCTACGTCGCCGGTGGTTGGTGGTGTCTGCGCGGCTCCGCCGCCCATGATGGGTACCTGCGCAACTCCAGAGGCTGAGAAGATTGTGCCTGAAATAACGAAGGTTGCCATTGCGCCGAGTAAAAACCTGGTATTGCTCATTTATCCGTTCTCCCATTCAAATTAGACATCCTTTAAATCGCTACTCTGGTACCTTCGCGATTGCCGCCGTTGCGCCACCGCCACATTGCTAAGTCCTATGTGGCGGATCAAGCCTTGATGCTGGAACTTTGCAAGGATGGTCAGGACTCCTCGGCAAGATACTGATGGAAACAGATCGGAGACCCAACCTGAGATTAAGATTTCTACTCGTTCCATCATCTTCTCCTTCTTGGCCGTGCAGCCGTGTTTCTGCTACACGGTACGGGAGCCTAAAAGTTGAACCTGCCGGCGAACTGAAACTGCCGCCCTGAGTAGCCAAAGGCGGTGCTCGTGATGCTGCCGAAAGGGCTGGTTGCGTTGTTTGCGATAGCTCTCGGAATAGCATTGAGAGGCACGCCGGCTGAATCGTAAGCTGTGATCACCGCGCTCGGCAAAGCGAAGTTTGGCGTATTCGTGAAATTGAAGCACTCCGCTCGTAGTTCGAGCTTTAGTCCTTCGCGCACTGATATGGTTTTGAAAAGGGAAAGGTCGCCGCGGCGTAAATGCGGTCCAAAGACCTGATTGCGACTTTCGTTGCCAAGTGTTCCGATGGCCTGTGGAGCAAAGGCCGCCGTGTTGAAAAACTGATTGAGTGGACCGCCCGAGTTGTAAGAACCGACAACATTCGGCTTGTCGCCAGTGATTGTGGGCAGATTGACCCGTGCAAGGCCGTTTGCCTGAGTTGTCGCATCGGTCACTGTGAACGGGGTACCGGTCTGCCAGAAACCCAGTCCGTTCAGGCGAAATCCACCCGCGAACGCTTTATAAAGGGTCGATCCTGCCTTTCCCGTTGGGATGTCATAGCTGAAGAAGCCGGCGAAGCGCTGGGCAATATCGAGAGGCGAATTGCCATAGTCCGCTCTCCCTACATTGAACGGTTGAAGTCCGAAGCCGTTCGAGGTCGATCCTAAGCCGTCGCCACTGAAGACCTGGAGTATGTCATCGAGGTTGTGGTTGAAGGTGTAGTTGAAGTTTGCGGTAAGTCCGTGCGACGTGCGGCGCTCAATCGAGACTTGTACCGAGTTGTAAGAAGATACACCAAAGTTGGCCAACCGACTGATACCTGTAAGGAGGGGAACCTGTGCCAGATACCGGAAGGACGCCGGAGCTGTTCCTGAGGCAACAGGTCCCTGAGGGTCAGGAAGGTCTACGTTCGGCGACGAATCGACGATGTGCCGTCCAAGCTCTGCAACGTAGCCC
Organism: uncultured Acidobacteriaceae bacterium; assembly: GCA_964246715.1. Lineage (GTDB taxonomy): Bacteria > Acidobacteriota > Terriglobia > Terriglobales > Acidobacteriaceae > Edaphobacter. The sequence goes on from CAXTRZ010000081.1 coordinate 3,593, forward strand.
GCCGTGAAAACAGTGCCGCGATAGTCCTTCTGGAGCAGCAGGTTGAACTGTTCGAGATAGCTGTCCTTCTGGCTCAAAGCCTTGGAAGAAACACCGCCAAAAAGACTGGCTGAGGCCGTGGACTGCGCCACGATCGGGCCGATGCCTTGCGTCGAGAGCGGTCCCGCGTGGAAGACAGCGCCGCTATTGAAGCCGAAAGGCGGATCGTTCTGCACCAGCGTGTTGTTTGAGTCACCGGGGAAGAACGTCAGTCCGAAGCCACCGCGGAGCACCGTTCCGGGCGCGATCGTGGCGTCGAAGCCGAAGCGGGGACTGAGGTCTCCGTACGTGTTCTGCAAGCCTCCGGTGCTGTTCTCGATGATCGAGAAGGTCGCCAGGTTGAAGTTCGCGTTATTGCCGTTTTTCTCATTAGGCTTGGTGTACACGTCATAGCGCAGACCCATGTTGAGGGTGAGCTTGTCACTGACGCGCCAGTCATCCTGAAAGTAGACAGAAGGCTCAAAGGTCCGGTCGTAGGGTTTGGCATTGAAGGCCTGACGCATGGTGACGTAGCCAGTCCCTGTAAGCAGTTTTTGCAGGGTGGGAACGTACGTTCCAGTGGCGGCCACGGCGGTGGGTGAGAAGATAAAGAGGCCCTTTGGATAAAGAGGCAACTGGAAGCTGAAGTTACGACGAATGAGCGCCGCACCCGTCTTGAAGGTGTGGTGTCCGCGTGTGTATGTCACTGCACCTGCAAATTGTGTGTTGTGTTCCTGGTTGTAGAAGGGCTGGGAGATGGTGTCGCCAAGTCCAGCTAAGCCGACTACGCTGAGCGTGGCCAGACCGGAGCAGACACTGCACTCGTTTGCGTTCGGGATGCGGTAGGGCGCTGAGTCGTTCAGGTTGATGCCATTGTTCAGTGGTGTTGCATCAAGGTTGAAGTAGGTGTATCCCGCGCGCAGTTCCAGCAAAAGGTTCGGAGTGAAAACGTGCGTGTAGCCAAACTGCCCGTTGTGTGCCTGCGTCAGATTGTTACCAGGCAGCGTGCCAGATATGTTGCCGCCGGCCTGAACGCCGTTTACGCCGGGCAGATACGGCGGGGTGTACGCCTGGGTGCGGTTATAGGAGTAGCGGCCGAACAGGGTGTCTTTCTGGGTGAAATGGTGGTCGATCCGCACATCGCCAAGAGACGAGTAGAGCGCGGCGCTGGGGTTATATAAGAAGTTGTTGACTGCGCCGGGTAGATTGGGCAGCGGATACAGCTTGAAGTATGCCAGGCCCGTAGGGTCAAGGCTTGCGGCAGGGAGATTTGCGACTGCGGCTTTCGTGAACGGGTTCGTAATGTCAGCCAGATAGCCGGGTGTAGCTTGCTCTGCCGCGGTAGGAACCGTGGAAAGATAAACCGAGTTGTTGCCGTTGATCAGACGGAGGCCCTCGTAGTCGATGAAGAAAAACGTACGGTCACGAAAGATTGGACCACCGAGGCTGCCGCCATACTGGTTCTGACGCTGCTCAGGCTTGCGACCCGTCGCGAAGAAGTTATGAGCGTCGGTGATGTCGTTGCGGAAGAACTCATACGCGGAACCATGAAAGTGGTTGTCGCCCGACTTTGAGATCACATTGATTGCCGCGCCGCCCGTCCGGCCAACCTCAGCCGTATAGAGGTTGATGTCGGTCCTGACCTGAGCGATCGCTTCCACCGATGGACGAATCAGCAGTGTACCGATGGTTCGGCTATTGTTGTCCAGACCGTCAAGCATGTTGTTGTTGAAGAGTTCTTCCTGCCCGTTCGCAGAGATCGATGAAGTCTGCCGTCGATCGACGATGTTCGATCCGCTGGAGAGCGAGTTGGGCGACCCGGCGTTTACGCCGGCCTGTTGCTGCACGAGTGCGAGGTAATTACGCCCGTTAAGCGGCGTATCCAGCAGGGTCTTTTCGGTGATGGTGCTACCGACAGTGGTTGTATCGGTTTGCAGAGAGGTCGGCGTAGCTGTCACTTCGACGAGCTCATTGACAGACCCAGCCTGCAGCGGAGCATCGATGCGAACACGATCCGAAGCCGCGACCACGACATTGGTGGCATTGAATGTCTTGAACGTGGGGGAGGACACGGTGACCTTATAGGTGCCGGGTTGCAGGGCACTAAAGACATACTCGCCGGCAGCCTTGGTCGTGAAGGTTCTCACCTCGTGCGTCCCCACGTTTTCGGCACGCACGGTAGCTCCTGCGACCACGGATCCGCTGCTGTCGGTGACGGTCCCCAGGATATCGCCCGTAGCAAGCTGCGCCCACAAAGGAGTGCCGAACAACAGAAATACACATGCGGCCCAACACAAGACCGTCCGAAAAGCCTGATTCTGTCGACTCGTAAAAACTAATGCAATCCGGTAAAACCTTGTCATTCTTTGAAAGCTTACAAGCATGCTGACTCCTGAAGGATCGTGCTCCGCGGTGCGGCGATCACTCTAACAGCACAACTTCATCTTTCACAATAGGCATTTCATACATTCTCAGGGGGGGCGCTGCTCGGAAGAGGTGGACTCATCTGCTGCGACGGGCGGATTTCAAGCGGATACGATTCAACGACCGGACGGTTATGGTGCGAGAACGTTCGCGGTGACGGGAACGGCGAGGAGTGTTGTGGATGCGGCGAGAGGGAGAAGAGTTTGAGAGATCGCCAGCCAAGCCGTGGACACGTAAGCTGATCTTCAGAAGAAACGTACGTAATCATCTTCCGCCACACTCTTGCGCGGCAGTATGTGATTGCTCGACATATGTTTGCATCAGTTATTTCTGCTCTACGGGTGGTTCGGGAACCCGCACCCAAGGAGAAGCCTCAAATGTATCAGGCTCCAGACCTTCTGAACTCTGTCCCTCGGCAATGTGGCGGAATTTCTTGTGAACAAAGTCAATTTGAACTTGTATTTCCTTCGGCAAGCGGTCCGTAGGCACCGTTATCACATATGTTCCCCACTCGTTTGGTTTGAGGCGCACAAGAGTTGTTGGGAAAGTCTCACACCCATAAAACATTCCCAACCGGTGGAAGTAATTCTTATCTGCCTTGCCTCCCAAAGTGTAAACACCTTCGAGGATGGTATGTTCAGGGCACTCCGCTACAATTTTCACCCCGTCCTGAGATGTAGGCACGGTTTGCGACACAGAAGAGACGTTCACAATGTGAAACTCCAGCCTTGTTGATCCAGTGCGGAGCGGCGTAGGAATCAAATCGACCCTCCAAATCGAATTAGAGGGCTGATAGGCGAACATTCCTCCACCTCTTGTTGTTTTTGGTTCAGACTTCTTGGTTGAGTCATCGAGGTCGACCTTTATTTTCTCTTGGCATAAACAGGTGCCAGTTGTAAACAAAAAGCAAAGAACTTTTATCGTGAACATGGCGATTACTTTCTTGAATCATTAATGACAGGTAGCGGTGGTACTTTCAGGCGCAGAGATGTATGGCGGATAATTAATGCAACCGATTAGTGTGGCGATACTCTAACGCTGATACGCTTCAATGGCCGAACGGCTTTAGCCCTTGTGCTTTTAAATCCCGATAGAGTTTTGCGCGGTCCTTTGGCACATAGGTATCGACGGCACTTTGGGCCCTCGGATCGTCAAAGAAGAGCAGAGAAGCCTCGGCGATTGCACCATCGACACCCTTTGGGGCCCTTTGACACGCCTCGATAATCAAGGGTATCGAGTCTTTATCCTGGAGTTGGGCCAATCCCTTTGCTGCCACGACGACGATCATCGGATTATGCGATTGGAGAGCCCGGCGCAGGAGCGGCAATCCGCGTGGGTCGCCCGTATTGCCGAGAAGCAGCACTTTCCCCGGCAGACCAATCAACGCCGACTCAGCCGCTGTGCTCACATCGACATGGTGTGCCTGCGCCCATGCGATGATCTCCGGAGAGAGGTGTTGTTCCATCACGTTCCCCTGGGAGTCGTGGGTGGGGTCGGGTAGATCGCTTTCTACCGCAAGGGTCGCCTCGCCCAGCAGGAACTTCCAGTAGGTGTCGTCCTTGTCTCCGAGTTTTACCAAAGCATTGGCGATTCTGTCTTTTTTGGCGATGTCTGTAACATCTCGGAATTGTTGTTCGAGCTCCGGCAGAACTCCCTGTGCCGCTCCGGCTCGTGCCACTGTCTCAACGTGGACGTTATTAAAGCGGCCCGACTTGATGCTCGCGATGGCGGCAGCGAGTTGTTCGGGTTGGCTCTGAGCTGTCTGCCCATGGGTTGGATACGCCAGAAGCGTAGTTCCCAAAACAAAGCGCAGGGCTATGCGCGAGGTACACTCTAGGAGTGGGAAGAAAATGCACATTTCATTCTTCATTCGGCACCTCTGTCAAGTCAGATTTTACGGAATGCAAGATGCATCCAACTCTTGTCCTGGGGGCAGATTGGTAAAGGCAGCGACGCTATTGGCATGTATTGTGGTATAGAGTGGTGCAACCTTTCCGCCTAAAGGAGTCATGTATACAGAATAAGTCGGAAATATCTGATAGTTCACTGTGGTCGAAACTCCTCCACAGCCTACTATGTCCGTTATCTTCTGAAATCTTGTGGGCTTGCCATCCTGCGTGAACTCAATCACGCTCCATACCCAGGGGATCTCTCGGTTTCCATTCAAAGTCAGCCATCCTTCCTGGCCGTCCAAACCTACGCGCGTTTCTGCGAGGAGATAACGGAGGCCAAGCTGACTACTCGTACCTGTTTGCTGGTTTTGGGGGTAAGCGTCTCCTTGCACGTAGACGCCAGGAGTCCCGCATGGCTCAGGGGTGTAGCCAATAAGTGCCCTTGCGATATTGTTGTAGGGTGAAAAGTCCGCGAACAGACGATACTGATAGTTGAATGAGGTAAAGTTCGAGGGAATAATTGAAGGCCCAGGATCTCGATTGCCAGAGTACTTCAGAAGCCAAGCATTGGCATACGCCATATCTTCAGCCGTGTTAGATGCGAAGAGGAGATTACCGGCCACTAAGGATGCAACTTCCAATTCGCAAGCAGCGTAACCTATAGAGCCTACAGGCCACGGTCCAACTGCCGGAAATACGCTTTGCAAACCTGGACTTCCTCCTGGCGGAAGCTTGATAGCATCTCCGTCGATCCAAGCAATCACTGTGGTCTCGACTGCCGGTGGCGGCGCTGACGGCGCTTGGCGACAAACCGTTTGGACGGTTGAGGCTGTCCCGGCAGAGGTGCTAGTGGTGATGGACGGAGTTGCGCCTCCGTCTGCAGAGACAACGTTGCTCACTGCACCGAGGGCCGTCGATCCGTTATAGACGACGTTGGGGCCAAAGGCTTTGGCACTTAGGCCGTACTGGAGGTAATTCCTTGTGATGAGCGCAGCGATGCTGGCGGCGATCGAACTAGGCGTAGAGTAGGGGCCATACGTGACAATCGGTGTAACTCCGGCGAACGCAGAGCCGCTGAAGGAGACTTCCACCGTTCCGCTGCCCCCAGCTGTTCCAGTTGACACGATGGAGGTGTAACCCACCTGTGGGTTTGAGGTCACTGCACAGGGATCCGGAATTGGGCCTTGCGGCGGCGCTGAGTTAGCAGGATTTACCGTAAATTTCAGGAAATCGCTTTCGCCCCAGTTTGTGCTGACTGATACGTTGCCTGGACCGGCTGGGGCATTGGCGTCGATGGTGTAATTTACTGTGGCCTGATTCGCCGATGCGGGCTGCTGGATGGACCCCGTCACGCCGGAGCCGTAGAAGTTGATTCTGGAGTTGCCGAACGCATCCACCAGGTTGCTTCCAGTCACCGTAAATTGGCCGCTGGTTCCGATGATTCCGGAGTTTGGGTTGAGCGATGAGATCTGTGGAACCGCCGTCTGCATGGAAAATGAGACTGGATCGTAGCTGACGTAAGAGTTTCCTCCATCGGCTTTGCAGGCCAGGGCAGGGCCGGGTGCAACTCCTTGCACCGGCTGCGTGGCACATCCGGTAAATGGGTCGCAGCAGCTTCCGTCAGGATTGGTGCCATAGCAGCATTCTTCATCCGGATTACAACCTGGCCCCCCGCCCCCTCCAGTCGGCCCCTCACATACGGATAACGTGCCGGTGAGCGGGTAGGTGCTCCCCACATGCGTGGGGGGTGATAGGTGTACATAGGGGTAACCGCTCTGCGATTGACCCGAAGCCACGACGATACTGTCCTGAAGAAGTTGCGCGGTGAGAGCAGCGTACTAGAGAGCCTCACCTCCGGAGTAGCTGCCGAAACACGACACGAAAGAGTCGATTTAGTCAATGTAGGTGT
>CAXTRZ010000082.1:0-2700 GCA_964246715.1 uncultured Acidobacteriaceae bacterium
GGGTGGAGCCGATGTGCTCCGTGTGGCAGGAGGAGCAGGTGGGATTGAACTTGGACTCCATGGGGTGGTGCGCGGGGGCGGTGTGGCAGGAGAGGCAGGCGGAGTCCGGGACGTGTTTGCGGTTGCCGAAGCTGGGGGTGAAGCCGGTGGCGGCGATGACGGGGATGTGGCAGAGCTCGCACTTCTGGCCGAAGACGGCGTGCGAGGAGGACATGGGGCCGGCGGAGAAATCATTATCGCCATGGGCGATGGTGGTTGCGCTGAACCAGAGGACGGCGCAGACAAGGGCGGCGACTGCGAGGTACCACTGCCAGGCGCGGACGGGCGACAACTTCTTGAAGTAGTTCAAGTCGTGGCGCCGGGCGATGAGCTTGGTGGTACGGGTACGGATCGACATAAGAGTTAGTAGCGCAGCGCTCCTATCGCGTGAATGATGGCCAGCAGAATGAGCGCCGCGGAGACGGGCAGGTGGACGAGGAGCCAGGCGTGCAGGAGACGGTGGAGGCGAGCCTGATGATCGAGCTGGCGCTTCTCCTCGACGATCTCTTCGATGGCGGTGATGGGGGCCCAGGCGGGTTCCGGGAACTGGCGGCGGAAGTTATCGAACTGGGTGCGGGCCCACTCGCGGTTGGCGAGCGGGAGGCGGCGGGCCTGCTCGGCGGAGAGGTAGGGGTTGACCTCCGTGACGACGAAGCGGTCGAGGGCCTCGGATTGGGGCTGCCGGTCTTCAATGTTGAGGAGGGTGTCGACGACGGTGGCGCCGGGGCCGGTGGCGGGGGCGAGGCTCTGCGAGACGTCGAGGGCGCGGGCTTCGGCCTCAGCCGCGAGCTGGGCGCGGATGACGGGGATCTGATCGTAGATGGTCTCGAAGGGGACCTCGCGGAACATGCGCGTGGGAAGGTAGTGCTGCAGGACCGCGCCGGCGATGCCGGAGACGACGACGATGATGGTGAGCCAGAAGAGGACGAAGGCGAGCGCTCCGCGGGCGTGGAAGGCGGCGTGGAAGAGCACCATGGGCAGGGCAAGGAAGCCGAGCCAAAGGTGGGCGCGCATCCAGATTTTTGCGCGGCCGATGCGCCAGATGGGGAAGCGTTTGCGGATGCTGAGCGCGGCGGCAAAGAGCATCAAGCCGAGGGCGAGCGAGCCGAACATAAGGCCGACGCCGGTGCCGCCGCCGGGGACTGGAGTATGGATGGCGTAGGCGATATAGATGGCCGCGCCAACGAGGGTTGCGGCGGCGGTGAGGATGGCCCACGGTTTATGTGTCTGGTCGATGCGCATTAGCGGTTCTTCCCGACGAACGCGGCCTCCTGGTCGAGGTCGACGCCGAGGACCTGAGCGAAGAACTCGTTGGGCTTGACGCGATGGGCGGCGTCATGGGGGCAGGCGTAGACGCAGCTTGGTTCCGCGAGGTCGTGGCAGAGGTCGCAGGAGGTGGCTTTGCGAATCTTGCCGGAGTTGGAGGAGTCCTTGTCGGCCTGGACGGACTGGAGGGCGGTATCGCCGCCGGTGGTCTTGTCAAACTCATGCACGGTGATGTTGCCGTAGGGGCAGTTGGTGGCGCAGAGGCCGCAGCCGACGCACCAGTCTTCGATGATGACCTCCAGCGAGTTACGGCGGCGGATACTGCCGACCGGGCAGCCGATCATGCAGCGGGGGTCGCGGCACTGGCGGCAGGAGGTGGCAACCAGGTAATTCTCAAAGCGGACGCCATCGCGCAGGAGGCGGGTGACGCCGTTGTGAGCTTCGGCACAGGCTTTGACGCACTGGTCGCAGCGGGTGCATTTTTCTAGGTCAAGGACGAGGAGACTTTGCGCCTCCATGAGGCCCTGCTCAAGGAACTGGTGGAGCGGCGCGTTGGCGACGAGGGTGTTGCGCTTCTCCTGCATGACATTTTCGCGGAGACGCTGGTCGGCCATGTGCTCGATGTCGCGGCGCACGTCGGGGAAGCGGTCGAGCATCTGGTGGAAGTCAGGGGCGAGGATGCGGACGACCTCGACGTGATCGAGGGCGACGCAGGTGGCAGTGCGGATGCCGCCCTGGAGCAGGCCCATCTCACCGAAGTAGCCGCCGCGCGGAAGGTAAGCGAGGACCATCTCATCGCGGCCCTTCTTCTGCGAGACTTTGACGAAGCCGATGCGGACGAGATAGAAGGCGTCGGCGGGTGCTCCCTCTTCGCAGATGGTCTCGCCGGGCGAGTAGCGGACGAGCTCGACGCGATCCCGGAGGACGTCGACGAAGTCCTCGTCGATGTTGGCGAAGATGGGAACGCTGCGGAGGTGGGTGCCGAGGGCGCGGCCGCGGTAGTTGGCCTCAAGCTGAGCGCGGAAGGTCTTGTTCTTCTGCATTACGTCAAGGACGTTGCGCAGCATTTCAAGCACGACGACTTCCGTCTTGGCGCGGACGGTGGCCGAGCGCGGATAGAAGCTCATGCAGGTCATCTCACCGAAGAGGTCTCCGGAGTGAAGCTGCGCGATGGGGTTCCCGTAGGGGAGGTCAACGGGAGCGTCGATGCGGATGTGGCTGGGGGTGTCGCGCTCTTCTTCGCGGGGCTGCTGCGATTTGGGCATGAGCAGGCTCTTCATCTTGGTGAAGAGGCCGGGCTCGGCGGCCTGGGTGACGACGTGATCGCGGGGCGAGCCGATAAAGATGTCGACGGTGCCGTCGATGATGTAGAAGGCGGTGGAACCGTTTTCGCCC
>CAXTRZ010000082.1:2710-4472 GCA_964246715.1 uncultured Acidobacteriaceae bacterium
TCGCCGCGATCACCGCAGCGGAGGCGAGGAGAAGGCGCTTGATCAACGGTCGTTCATCCTTCGAATGATCTCCCAGTAGCGGACGGGGGCGAGGCGTTCGATCGCGGCGACGATCCGGGCGTCGGTTCCGACCAGGATCCCGCGGCGGCGGCGTTCAACCCCGCGGACGATGATCTCGCCGGGTTTGAAGACGCGGCGAACGACGGAGCCGGAGTTGAGCTCGAGGAAGGTTCCGGAGACGTTTTTGAAGACGGGCAGAGCGAGGAGCTCTTCCGTTTCGACCGAGTAGACGTTAGGTGTGTTCTCGGGATAAAGACGACCGGTGCCGAGGGTCTTTTTGTTGGTCAGGGCGCCGGTGGGGCAGCTGACCATGCACTCGCCGCAGGTGACGCAACTGGAGTTGCCCATGGGCTGGTTGGCGTCAAAGGCGATGGTGGTGAAGTAGCCCTTGCCCTGGCGGGCGATGACGTAGTTGTGACGGATCTCCGAGCAGCCGCGGATGCAGCGGTCGCAGAGGATGCAGGCGGAGAAGTCGACGTGGATGGCGGGGTTGGAGTCGTCGTCCGCGAGCACGGGCACGGCACGTTTGAGGAAGCGGGTGGCGGTGACGCCGTGGGCGGCGGCCTGGGTTTCGAGCTCGCAGTCGCCGCTGGCCTGCTGGCGTTTGCAGGGGGAGGGGTGGTCCGAGAGCATGAGCTCGTAGAGCGTCTTGCGGGTCTGGACGATGGCCGGATTTTCTGTGTGGACGACCATGCCGGGCTCGGCTTTGTGGATGCAGGCGGCCTGAAGCGCGCGCTCGCCCACATCCACGACGCAGATGCGGCAGACGGCGATGGGGGTCTGGTTCTGCTGGTGGCAGAGGACGGGAATGGGGATGCCAGCGATACGCGCGGCATCGAAGACGGGGGTGCCGTGCGGGACCTGAACCTCGGTTCCGTCGATGGTAACGGTCATGAGCTCGTTGGGATCGTGCGGCATCTAGTTTCTCCCTCCGAAGCAGATTCCTGCGCGGCAGTAGCGATCCTCAAGGTGCTCCTTCATGATGTCCGGAAAGTGCTGCATGATGGATTGTATGGGGGCCGGCGAGATCTGGCCGAGGCCGCAGATGGAGGCAGTCATGAGGACCTGCGAGAGGTCTGCAAGCAGGATTTTGTCGGCGGCGTTATAGACACCGCGGGTCCAGTTTTCCAGCAGGTCCACCAGCTTCTGGGTGCCGATGCGGCAGGGGGAGCATTTGCCGCAGGACTCATTGCGGTAAAAGCGCACGGCGACGAGCGCCATGTCCAACATGCAGGCGGTATCGTCACAGACGACGACAGCTCCGGAGCCGAGCATGGAGCCGGCTTTCTTCACTCGATCCCAGTCCAGCGGGAGGTCCAGCATGGAGGCGGGTAGATAGCCCGAGGATGGGCCGGAGGGGGCGAAGCCGATGATGGTGCGGCCGGGCGCGGGACCGCCGGCGAGACCGTTGATGAGCTCGTGGTAGGTGGTGCCCATGGGAACTTCAAAGATGCCTGGGTTCTGGACGTGGCCGGTGATGCCGACAAACTTGATGCCGGGCGAGCCGGGAAGGCCGGCGTTGGTGTACCAGTCCGGACCTTTGCCGAGGATGGTGATGGCGTGGGCGAAGGTCTCCACGTTGTTGAGCGCGGTGGGGGACTTCCAGAGGCCGGAGTTCGAGGTGCGGGGCGGCTTGTTGCGGGGTTCGGAGCGGTGGCCTTCAATGGCCTCCATGAGGGCGGTCTCTTCGCCGCAGATGTAG
>CAXTRZ010000082.1:4482-9813 GCA_964246715.1 uncultured Acidobacteriaceae bacterium
ATGTTCTCGCCGAGGAGTCCAAGGGCGCGGATGCGGTCAAGCTCCTCATTGAGGATGTCGGCCTGAAGCTCGTACTCATGGCGGATATAGAGGTAGCCCTTCTCCGCGCCGACGATGGCTCCGCAGAGCATCATGCCTTCAATGACCATATGGGGCAGGTACTGGAGGATAAAGCGATCCTTGATGGTGCCCGGCTCGGACTCATCCGCATTGCAGACGACGTACTTGGTATGGCCGGGGGACTTCTTGGCGCCCTCCCACTTGATGTATGTGGGGAAGCCGGCGCCGCCCATGCCGCGGAGGGCTCCGGTCTTGAGGATCTGGAGGGTCTCATCGACGTTCTCGTTTTTGAGGAGATCTTTAAAGACGCGGTATTGGCTGGCCTGGTCGGGGTAGGGGTCGCAGCGGATGATCATGCCGCGCTCCTCCGGGCTGCGCGGAGCCTTGCTGTGCGCGTGCGGCGCGTCGGGATGATTGGGGTCGATCTGAGCGATCTCGCGGTCGATGAGCTGGGTGGCGCCGGCGAGATTCATGTCGTTGTAGTAACGATCATTGATTGTGACGATCGGCGCATGATCGCAGCGGCCGACGCAGGAGATATCGCGTACGCGGACGACATTTGGAACACCGGCGTAGTTGCGCTCGAGTGCGGTGCGGAGGTTGTGCGCGCCGTAGAGGTGGCAGGTCATGTCATCGCAGACGCGGACATCCACGGGGACGGGCGGCTTGAGGCGGAAGTGCGGATAAAAGCTGGCGACGGTGTGAACATCGCGGACATGCACACCGCGGCGCGCGGCGATGAGTTCGATCTCATGAGCGGAGACGAAGCCGTTCGTATCCTGCACGTGATGCAGATCTTCAAAGACTCCGCTTGGATGCGCAGCGGCTTCCGCTTGCGACTGCGGCTCAGAGACATTCATGACACACACCTTGGGGACTCGGCTCGTTTTGCTATTGCAACACTGTACATCGGAGTTGCGAATTGAGAAGGAAAAATTAGTGTTGAAAGAGCAGTTGCATTTCGGGGTATCGCAGAATATAAACGCTGCGAAGGTGAAAATTGGATTGTTGGAGGAAGGCGTTGGTCTGGAGACGAATGCTGGTTAAATCTTGCTGCTCGATGGTTGCCCTGATGTTGGGCTACGGGGCCGCATTGTCCCAGACCACGGCGGACGCGCATGTGCGGTCGCTGCTGAAGGCGGCATCCGCACCGGAGACGCCGATGATGTCCGGCAAGTACGTTGGACCGGGGTCATGCAGCGCGGTGGCCTGCCATGGCGGGATTCGGCCGCGGGATACGACGAAGGTTTTGCAGAACGAGTACAGCACCTGGATCACCAGCGACAAACATGCGCATGCGTACACGGCGTTGACCGAGCCGCTGGGCAAACAGATGGCGGCGATCTTGAAGATTGGGCCGGCGGAGAAGGCGCAGCGCTGCCTGGTGTGCCATGCGGTCAGCGTGTCGCAGAGCGAACATGCGCGAGAGTTCGACGTGGCCGAGGGTGTGAGCTGCGAGAGCTGCCATGGGCCGGCTTCGGCATGGATAGGGCCGCATATTCAGCCGACGGCGAAGCACGTGGACATGGTGCGGCTGGGGCTGGTGGATAACAAGGACCTTGCAGTGCGGACGCAGCGTTGCCTGACATGCCATCTGGGCGCGCCGGGGTTGAACGTCGATCATGAGCTGATTGCGGCGGGGCATCCGGATTTGAAGTTTGAGCTGGACTCCTACATGGCCGTGGAGCCGACGCACTGGGTGGAGCACAATGCGAGCGGCGGGCCGGCGGATGCGCTGTTCGGCGTGCGCGCGTGGGCGGTGGGCGAGGCCGTGGAGGTGCAGCAGAGCATGGTGCGCGTGGCTCGACATGCGAAGGCTGGACCATGGCCGGAGTTCAGCGAGATGGACTGCATGACCTGCCATCACTCGCTGACGGGACCGCAGAGCTGGCGGCAGCAGACGGGGTATAAGGGCCATCGCGCGGGCGATCCGCCGTACAATCTGGCGCGGTATGTGGTGTTCAAGCACTTTGCCGAAGAGGTGAATCCAGGTCTCAATGCGCAGCTTGCGACGGAGGCGGGCAAGGTGGCGCAGTTGGTGACGAGCATGAGCCCGGATCGGACGGCGGTGGAGGCGTCCGCGAACCGCGCGGCGGACTTGGCGGGACAGATTGCGGCGCAGGTTCGGGATGCCCAGTACGACGCGGCGCGGAACGAGCGGCTGCTGCGGGCGATCTCCGGCGACGCGGATGCGATTGCAGCGGACGGCGAGCGGACCGCGGAGCAGGCGTTGATGACGCTGGACTCGTTGTATATCGCGCAGGCTAAGGCGGGTGGACCGAACCCGGCGACGCGGCAGGCGATCGACGCACTGTTCCCGCTGCTGACAAATGCTTCGGCATATAACGGGCCACAGTTTGCGGCGCAGTTGAAGAAGGTAAGAGGGACGCTGAAGTAGTCCGTACTGCACGCAGGAAAGGCAGGGCTGCTGGATGTGAGGGTTTGAAATCTCATCTTCGGCGGCCCTTCTTTCGTTGGTCGTGGCCCTTCCTTTGATCGAGACGGTCAGGCTTTGCCCGGTACCCCACTCTGCCGACATGGGATTGCGGGTCGAGGATGGGGCCCCCAAATCTCTGGACGGAGACGTCGTCAGCGGCGCAATCGGAAGCGTACCTCGGCGGCTAAAGCCGATCGCGAAGGTGAGCGACTGACTGGCACGGACAAACCTGGGCAGTTGACAGGACGGGTCTCGTTCACTTGCAAACGTCAAGCAGGTGGGGGCTTGATCGAGGCTTGCTTAGTTGGTGGGGTCTTCAGGGAACTTCTGGAAGGGGAGACGGACGCCGTTGATGATGACGTTGTCAGCGCGGATGTTGATGGCGGGCATGAAGCCGGCGGCGCCGCCCGCGGTGGCGAAGTCGTCCTGATCAACGCCATCCCCGGAGACGCCGAGGCCGCCAACGAGCTTGCCATTGACGTACAGGGGGACCGAGCCGGGGAAGAAGACGATGCCGCTGTTGTTGGGGCTCGCGGGAGCGGAGCCGATGGTGCAGGGATTGGCGAGGTCCCTGAGGAAAAGCGGAAAGAACGGGCCGAGGGGGCTGTTGAGGATGCCCTCCGGGAAGGAGGGCTGGGCGGCGTAGCCGACGGTGCGGTTGGTGACGGCGGTCCCGGCGGGGATGCCGGGGAGGTCGCCGGTGGCGTTATTGCCGCTCCAGAAGATGACGTTGCGGCTCTTGGCGACGGCGACGTCAATGGAGAAGATGGTGGCGTCCGGCATGCGATAGAGCGCAAGCAGGCTGCCGTCTAGGTCTGCGACGGAGATGACGAAGCGGGCGCGGGAGCCTACGGGCAGGCGGATGGCGGCGCGGGTTGCGTTGCCGGTGGTGACGGCCTGCTGGACGATCTGCTGGACCTGCGCGAGGGTGAGACCGCCGGCAAAGCTGGAGGCATGCTCGGCGATAAGGTCGCCTTCCGGCGCGGGTCCGGGAGAATCCATGGGGGTGATGGAGAAGCTGCCATCGGCTCGGCCGCCGGCGTAGCCGCCCGGGACGGTGGTCTGGTTGACGAAGGGCAGGGTGATGCCGCCGACGACGACCGCGCCCGGAAACGGAACGATGGGGGCGAAGCCGTTGAGGACGGTGCCGGCGACGGCGGCGTACTCGACCACAGCCTGATAGTTGGCGATGCCTGGCGCGGCGACGACGCCGAGGCCGCCGGCGACGCGATTGTTCTTGAAGATGGGGACGCCGCCGGGGTTGAGCAGGCTGCCGTCCGAGTCGTAGATGTCAGGCTTGCCGGTTAGAATGCCGAGCCCGGGTCCGGGGCCATGGATAAGGCCGGAGGGAGGCACGGACTGACCGGGAAGGTAGGTCACGTTGAAGGGACAGCCGCGGTTGGTGTTCTCAATGCCGTAGAGCGGCGCGGACTCCGTGTCCGTGATGTTGGGCGGGAAGTGGACGCCGCTGATGTATCGGACGGTGCGGGAGCTGAGGGGCGCCTGGTCGTTGGAGAAGTAGGCCGCGGTGCGAGCGAGGGCAAGGGCGGTCTCATCCGCGGGGGCGTTGAGGCCAAAGTTTGCCGGAGCGATGTTGCTGGCTCCCGCTTTGACGTAGACGCCGAGCACGACGCCCCGGCGGTCACTGACCGCGAGTACCAAAGGCACGTTGACGGATGCGGCGGCGGTGGTGAGGATGGATTGGACCTCTGCCGCAGTTAAAACGTTGTTGGCGGTGTTGGGAGCGGTCGCGGGAACGTAGGCGTTGCCGGAGGAGCAACTGATGGAGAGGGAGCATGCGGCAGCAGTCACAACAACCATCAGGCGCTTGCATTTATGGACGGATTGCCAGGTAACGGTCATAAGCGTGAGCGTGGGCGTGATTAGCCTATCGCAACTCTTTCCGGGATGCTATACCTAAACGCGATGCGATCCTACTTCAAGCGAGCGACGAAGGGGATGGCGATCGCTTTTGTAGCGCTGGTGTCAGTTCTGTTCGTGTCGCGGTCGGCGCTGTTCAAAGATCTGGATCGCCTGACCTATGACTCTACGGTGGACCATGCGGGCCTGAGTGCACCTTCGCCGGAGATTGTGCTGATTGACTTCGATGAGGATACGTTTCAGAAGATCAGGCGGTTTCCGATACCGCGGAGAATCTTTGCCGACGCGATTCAGCGGGTGGCGGCGGCAAAGCCAAAGGTAGTAGGGCTGGACGTGTTCCTGGCGGAGCCGCAGCTTGCGGATGATGACAAGATGATGCAGAACGTGCTGACAGCAGCGGGCAACGTGGTGTTGGCGAGTCAGACCGGGGAGGGTCAGCTTCCGGCGACGATGCCGATGCAACAGTTTTGCACGCCGGAGGATCCGAGCCTGACGACGGGCTTCTGCAAGGAGGGCACGCCGGGCGCGATGGGGTATGCAGCGGTGAACATGCCGTATGATCCGGATGGCTTTATCCGGCAGGCGAACTTGTTCTTCAGCGGCGATCCGCGGCTGCAGAGCTTTCCGCTGTTTTTGGCGTCGCAGTATGCGGGACAGACAGTGAAGCCGGGAGAGGGAGGCCGTGTTGTGTTTCTGGGACACAAGATCCCGTATGCCGACCCGGAGCTGGATACGATTCTAATTGGGGATTGGGGACGGGAGCCGGCGACGAGGATTCCGGCGTGGAAGCTGCTGCAAGGGCAGGTTCCGGCGTCCGCGCTGGCGGGCAAGCTGGTGCTGATTGGGCAGAGCAGCAATGCCTCCAGCGATACGCACCTGACGCCGCTGTTCCGGATGGAGGATAAGAACGGCGTGCGGCTGAAGCAGGGCGGGACGGCGGTGCATGCGGCTAC
>CAXTRZ010000083.1:0-9715 GCA_964246715.1 uncultured Acidobacteriaceae bacterium
CCGCACCATCTACGCCATAGGCCTCGCCCTCGCCCATACCCTTGAGGTGACCACCTCCACTCCCCGCCTCCTCCTCGGCCCTCGGATTTTACTGGGGATGGACACCCGGGAATCCTCTGAGCTTATCGCTGCCACCCTGATCGCTGGCCTCGCCTCTGGTGGCGCGACGGTCGAAAACGCCGGCGTCATTACTACCCCCGCCATCGCCCACCTGACCCACGTCCACTCGTTTTCCGCCGGCGTCGTGATATCCGCCTCCCACAATCCCTGGCAGGACAACGGCATTAAGCTCTTCGGTCCCGACGGCTACAAACTTCCCGACGCCATTGAACTCGCCATCGAGCAGGAAATCTTTAACCAACTCGAGTCTTCAACGGACACCGAACACCGGACAGCGCATAATGTCCCTCCCATCACCGACTCCGATCGCGCCGAGTACACCCGCTTCCTCCTCGCCGCCGTACCCGGCCTCTCGCTGGACAACCAGTGCATCGTCATCGACTGCGCCAATGGGGCCGCCAGCGCCGTAGCCCCGCAGCTCTTCGCCGACCTCGGCGGCACGGCGATCATCACCCACGCCTCTCCCAACGGCCGCAACATCAATCTTAGTTGCGGAGCCCTCCATCCGGAGGTTGTCGCCGCCGAGGTCGTCAAGCACCAGGCCGCCCTCGGCATCACCTTCGACGGCGATGCCGACCGCGTCCTCTTCGCCGATGAGCATGGCCACGTTGTCAACGGCGACGCCGTCCTCCTGCTCGCCGCCCGCGACCTCCACGCCCAAGGCAAGCTTGCTAACGCCACCGTCGTCGCCACCACCATGTCGAACATGGGCCTTGAAGCTGCCCTCGCCCGCTCCGGCATCAAGATGCTCCGGGCCGCCGTCGGCGACAAATACGTCCTCGAGCAGATGCTGTCTTCCGGTGCTTCGCTCGGGGGAGAACAGTCCGGCCACATCATCTTCTCCGGCCGCTCCACCACCGGTGACGGCCTCCTCACCGCCCTCTTCGTCCTCGATATCCTCCATCGCACGGGCCGCACCCTCGCAGATCTGACGTCGGACCTCAAGACCTTCCCCCAGGTCATCATCAACGTCAAAGTCCGCGAAAAGAAGCCCCTGGACTCCATCCCATCCGTCGCCCAGACCATCGCCGCAGCTCAGTCCGACCTCGCCGGAACCGGTCGCGTCGTCATCCGTTATAGCGGCACGGAGGCTCTCGCTCGCGTCATGATCGAAGCTGAGAACGAGCAGCAGATGCGCCACCACGCTGAGTCCATCGCCCAAGCCATCCGCACCGAACTCGGCATCTAGCCCTCAGTTGTGCTGCGTGCGGAGTAACTTTCCGGAAGATTACCAAAGCCTAGTTGCAAACTGGTAAACAAAAGCTAACATGCCTGTTTTGAATATTTTGCACGATTTCGGCAGGGGAGGGGGTATAGTCGAACCCGTATTAGCCGTCCTGACCAAGGAGATGTCATGGCAACCCAACCCGCGCCCGATCTTGAAGCTCTCAAAGCACGCCAGCAGCAGGCCTGGTCCGCTGGCGACTACGCCGTCATCGGCTCCGGCATTCTGCTCATGGCGGAACTCCTGATGGAGGCCATGGACGTCCGCGCCGGATGGCAGGTCCTGGACGTCGCCGCCGGCAATGGCAACGCCTCCCTCGCCGCCGCCCGTCGCGGTTGCCGTGTTACCTCCACTGACTACGTCCCCGCCCTGCTCGACCGGGGCCGCCTCCGCGCCTCCGCCGAAGGCCTACGCATCGACTTCCAGATCGCCGACGCCGAGGCCCTTCCCTTCGAGGATGACCGCTTCGACGCCGTCTTCTCCACCTTCGGCGTCATTTTCGCCCCCAACCAGCCCCGTGCCGCAGCCGAACTCTTTCGCGTTACCAAACCCGGCGGCCTCATCGGCCTCGCCAACTGGACCCCTGAGGGCTTCGTCGGGCAGATCTTCACCATCCTCGGCAAGCACCTGCCCTCATCACCCGGCGCAATGCCCCCATCCCTCTGGGGCACCGAAGTCCACCTCCACAAGCTTTTTCCCGCGGCGCGGGAGGTCCACGTCACCCCACGCAGCTTCCAGTTCCGCTCCCTCTCCGCACAACATTGGCTGGAAACCTTCCGCACTTACTACGGCCCGATGAACCGCGCCTTCGCCTCTCTCGATGAGGCCAACGGCGAAGCTCTTGCATCCGACCTCATTGCCCTCTGCGATAGCCTCAACCGCTCCGGAGACACCACCCTCATCCTCCCCAGCGACTACCTTGAAGTTGTCATCCGCCGCTAGACGGCGTCACTGCTTCTTGATCTCCGGAATCTGCATCTCCGGGCTCTCCATCGCTGCGGTACCCGTCGCCATCGTCTCTGCTGAGCTAGCCTGCGCGAGCGCGTTGACCGGAGCAAACATGCTGGGCCCCACCACCTCTGCATGCTGGTCCATCTGCCATCGCCCATGATCGAGATAAAGCGCCGTCAGCACGACCGGTATCTCTGGCTGGATTGCAATTAAAGTGAACAGATACCGCTTGGTCTTAAGCCCAGATTCCACCGCACCCCGCACTGGTCTACTCCGCCGCAATGACCCCGGCACCTGCGGCACCTCAATCACTCGCAGATGCGCCTCCGGATGAGCTCGACCGTATGAATAGAGGCAGCGGGCCACCTGCTTTGGCGTCATCAGCCCAAAGTCCGCAACGTGGTCGCCGCGCCTCACCGTGCTAGGGAAGTAGAGGTTCACCATGTCGGCGGCGAAGTTGGCGCAATTTTTTTTCTTCAGGTGGTAGAGGTGGTGGTTTGGGTCGGCGTTCATAGTGGCCATAAAGGCGGCGTCCTGCCCGGGGGTAGTGTCGACCTGGTAGCCCCAGATGCGGCGGTTGTAGGCGGCACCCGCGGTCTCCCACCACTCGTCCGTGGCCTTATCCTTTTCGTGTCCGTCAGGAACGATATCTTCCATGTATTGTTGACGATATGTCTGCCGCATACTCCACGCAAGCTCCGGCGTGACGTACTCCGGTACGTCTTCCGGGCGATCAGTTGCATAGAGGAACTGCATCACCGGAGAGGCCACCCAGTCGATCTGACCGATGCGGTGGTAGCGGGCGATCACCACGCCCTGAGGCTCATTCTCCATGCATTTGCGAAGTTTCAAGGGTCCGTCGGCGCAGAGGTGGTCCAGATAAATCGCAGTGTGGCCGACGGGCATCATCGTGCCGAAGTTGCCGAAGGGTTCGCCTACGAAGACGGTCAGAGAAGCTCTTGCAAACACAGGGGTTACGGCGAGCGCCAAATAGACCAGCGCACGGCGAACATCCCTAACACCCATACGGAACCAACCGGACATTTGCTACCGTAAGACGCACCTTTAAAAAGAAGTGTCGCCAGACACGGCCCAGGTGTTTTATGGGCTCTTTGCATGTGGTGTTTCGTTTCCAAAATGTGGAGAGATCATGGGTAAGCTGGGCAATATGCAGCCGTCTCTCGTGGCTAGATCTCGACTGGTTCTGCCATTACAGCTAGTTTGGAACTGGTGACGAGATAGACGGCGAGAAGAATCGCGGCCATGCCTGCGTACTCAATGGGCACCAACCGCTCACGCAGAAAGAGTGCGCCGAGGATGACGGCGACGATGGGATTGATATAGGCGTAGGTGGAGACCTTGGCGACAGGGACGTTGTCCAGCAGGTAGATGTATGCGGTGTAGCCGACCAGCGATCCGAAGGTGACGAGCCAAGCGACGGACCAGAGCGCCTGCGGAGGCCAGGCGACGCGGTAGGTGCCGCCCGCGGCAAGCATCACGAAGAAGTTGAAGATGCCGGCGAAGAGCATCTGCCAGGCGGCGGCGACGAAGGCGTGCGTGGCGAGCTTCGCGCGGCGGGAGAGGATGGAGCCGCATGTCCAGGCAAAGGCGGCGACGATGGCAATGGCCGAGCCGAGAAGCTGGGTGGAGTGTTGGCCGCGCTGAAGGCTAAGGCCTTCGTGGATGCCCGGAAGCAGCAGGATGACGAGCCCAAGAAAGCCGATGGTGATGCCGGCCCAACCCTTGGCGCGGAGGCCTTCCCCGTCCGGCAGGATGGCCTCAAAGATGGCGATGAAGAGCGGGATCACGGCAAAGAGCAAGGCCGAGAGGCCGGAGGGGAGAAACTGCTCGCACCAGACGAGGCCCATGTTGCCGAGGCCGAGCATGAGTACGCCCATGAGAGCAAGGAGGCCGAGGTCTCGCCAGGACTGTCGCAGCGTCATGCCGCGTGCGGCGCACAGGGCGAGCATGAGAGGCCCCGCGATGAGGAAGCGGGAGCTGGCAAGGACAAAGGGTGAGAGGACCTGCACCCCGAAGCGGATGGCCACATACGTGGATCCCCAGAAGAGGTACACGCAGGCAAAGGCCAGGAGAACTTGAGGGGAGAGTTTGGTCGGTCGAGTCACGCGGATAGCACTATGGTAGCGCGTTGCTGCGGAGAAGTGTTCTTTGCTTCGCCGCTGCCTCCGTGTCCTGCATACTGCGCTATGCGAAGCCGAGCGGTACCTTCAAGCTAAAACACACATCAAAGAGTGGTATGAAACTTGCCAGCTACCGACTCGCCGGAAAGCCTACCTGGGGCATTATTGATGGGGACCATGCAATCCACGTCGGCGCCACCCTGGCCGCCGCCTACCCCGACCTGAAATCTGTTCTCGCAGCAGGCGCTCTTGATGAAGCCGCCGCCGCCATCAACGCTTCGGACCGCAGCCCCCTCGCCGAGATGGTCTGGCTCCCCGTCATCCCCAATCCTGACAAGATTCTCTGCGTCGGCCTCAACTATGAGAACCACCGCAAGGAGACCGGCCGCGCCGAGGTCAAGCATCCCACCATCTTCGCCCGGTTTGCCAACAGCCAGACCGCCCATTTGGCGGATATTGTGCAGCCGCGCGTTTCCGTCAATCTCGACTTTGAAGGCGAACTCGCTCTCATCATCGGCAAGCCCGGCCGCTATGTGGAGCGTGGCAATGCATTCGAGTACATCGCCGGCTACTCCTGCTACAACGACGGCAGCATCCGCGACTGGCAGGCTCACACCCACCAGTACACCCCCGGGAAAAACTTTCCCGGAACCGGCGCCTTCGGCCCCTGGATGGTTACACCCGATGAGGTGGGCGACACCGCCGGACTGCGCATTAGCACACGTCTTAACGGCGAAACCGTACAAGACGCGCATCTCGGCGACATGATCTTCGACATTTCTACGCTGATCGAATATTGCTCTTCCTTCAACCAGCTTGAGGCAGGCGATGTCATTATCACGGGCACCCCAGGCGGCGTCGGCATCAAACGCACCCCTCCGCTCTGGATGACGCCCGGTGATACGGTCGAGGTCGAGATTGAGCGCGTTGGGACACTTCACAACAGCATTAGGGCGGAAGTTTGACTGGCCGCTTCTGAGCGCTCATCCAGGTCGCCACCTTACCAAGCCCGGCACTCGTTCAGTGGTGCGTTGAGCCATTTATCTCTGAGCTGATTCTGTGAGAGCCCTCATGAAAGGCCTGTCTTCATTGACGTTTATTAGTGTTCCCGCACACTTACAATCGTTCGTTACTTCGGTGTAGGAGAGCCGGTTAAGCCTCACGCTGCGGAAGTTCAAGGCCCGATAAAGCAAGCATCGCCGCTGCGATTCGAGGCCATGATGCTCCGTCAAGCTCTGTTCCGCTCCTCCGCCCGCCGCTCCCTGGCGCTCTCCGCGACTGTGATCGCAACCTCTTCCTGCTGGGCCGTCACACCCTCATGCGAGCCTGCGGCGCTACTCGCCGCCACTGCCAAGACCGGCATTGGATCAAGCTTTGCACCGTGCTCAGCGAACAAGGCAGAGAAGCAATCGCTGTTCACGGAGGAGGAGACCTCCTCCAGTGCCCTCTCGGCGGCGAAGCTGAAGACGAGCGAGCACATTCTGGTGCGTGAGGAAAACTCCTACTCCAGCATCATGCGGGAGGCGCAGGTCAAGGTCACGTCGGAGACGGTTGAGAGCACCGCGGGGACGTTTGGCGACCCGTCCCGCTACTTTCAGCTTCTGCCCGGCGTCGTTTCGGACAACGACCAGCGCAACGACCTGCTGGTCCGCGGGGGCAACCCGGCGGAGAACCTCTTCGTCATCGACGGCATCGTCATTCCATCCATCAATCACCTGGCGCTTTCGGATACCACCGGCGGCTTTGTGTCCATGATCGATAACAACGCGATTGAAAGCCTGACCATGCACTCCGGCGTGCATGACGCCCGCTTCGCGGATCGCCTGTCCTCCGTCATCGAGATCAACACCGTACCGGAGAGCACTCAACCTGTACGCCGTATTGTGGAGGCGGGCTTCGCCGGTGTTGGGGTGACGACCTCCCGACCATGGGGCAGCAACGGCAACGTGCTCGTCTCTAGCCGCCAGAGCGTGCTGAACCTGCTTACCGATGACATCGGCCTGAACGGCGTGCCCAAATACACCAACAGCCTGGTCCGCGCGGATCGTAACTTCGGCGAGCGTGACCGTGTGTGGGGTCTTTCGCTCACCGGCATCGACTCCATCGCCATTCGCCCAAGCGCCACCGATAACGCCGAGACAAATCCGTTCAACATTGACTACTCAGGATGGCGCAATACGACGGGCATGAACTGGCAGCATGTGTTCTCCGCCAAGAGCTTCGGCGTTTTTACTGTATCGAACGCAGAGCAGGCACAGAATATTCATGAAGCGGATCAACTGCTCGCCGACCAGACCACGTATGTGGAGAAGTCACACGAGGGCACCTCCACCGTGACCTTCAACATGACGTCGGAGATCCGGCCTTGGCTGCTTGCGACCGGCGGCGTCACTCACTCGGTTAACCGGATCGACTACAACATCGATCAGCCGGTACCGCTGCCCAATCCGTACAGTGCGGATGCCGACTCACCCACGGAGACCTCCATCCTGCAGCAGTTCCACACCAATGTGGACAGCGCCTTTGCACAGGGCACCCTTGCACTTCCGCTGCATGCGGTTCTTACCGTCTCCGGCCGTGCGGATCACTGGGCGTTTGGCGATCACACCAGCCTGACGCCGCGCGCGATCTTCAGCGTTCCCGTTCTCTCGCACCGGATAAGCTTCGGTTATGCGGAGTACACGCAGATGCCGTCTTATCTGTTCCTGCTTGCGTTCGCCGCCAACAACAAGCTTGCGCCGATCAAGGCAGAGCACACTACCTTCGATCTTGATCTCGTTCGCCGCGATCACGCCAGCCTAACCTTCTCCGCGTACCGCAAGCTGTACACGGACTACCCTGTGCCTTCGGCTTATCCTTCGCTCTCGATGGCGAACGTTGCGGATACCTTCGGGCAGTCGTTCCTGATGTTTCCACTGGTGAGCGCGGGCCACGGCCGTACGGAAGGGGTGGAGATGAATCTTGAGTCGCAGCCTACCTCACGGCTGCACATCAATGCGAGCGCAAGCTATGCAAGGGCCTGGTATAGCGGTCTGGATGGCGT
This sequence comes from uncultured Acidobacteriaceae bacterium, assembly GCA_964246715.1. Taxonomy (GTDB): domain Bacteria; phylum Acidobacteriota; class Terriglobia; order Terriglobales; family Acidobacteriaceae; genus Edaphobacter. The sequence goes on from CAXTRZ010000083.1 coordinate 7,481, forward strand.
TCTGCGCCGGGGCAACTATGACATTCCGCTAACCGCCAATGTGGTCTCGCTGCTGAAGCTGGGGAAGGGCTACTCTTTGTCTACGCGGTACAGCGGCGCCTCCGGCCGGCCGTATACGCCGGATAACATGGCGGAGAGTGTTGCGCAGGACAGGGACGTCTATGACCTGAACCGCATCAACATGGCCCGCTCGAACGTCTATGGCCGGCTGGACCTGCGGATTGAGCAGAAGCGTCAGCTTGGCGCGGGTACGCTTTCCTGGAATCTCGGATTGCTGAACGTTCTTGGGCAGAAGAACTTCTACTCGTACATGTGGCAGCCGCGCTATGGTGCATCAACGCCTTCCGAGCAGGACCAGATGCCTCGCTTTCCGGAGGGCTCGGTCAAGTACACCTTCTAAGCGGAGGGGGAAGACAATGGCGCTGACCACGGTCGGCGCCGTTGCCGTTTGAGAGCGCCATATGGAGTCAGTGCCGCGAGAGATCTTCCGCTTGGCTGAGACGGACGCAAGAAAAGGCCCCATGCCTCGCAGGAGGGATGGGGCCGGGTGGAGCTGGGTGGGGCTACTGCTTGGTGAGAAGGCCGGTACCGGTGACGGTGCCGCAGGCGCCGGTGAGGGTCCAGCCGGTGACGGTGAGCTTGGTGCCGTCCGTGGAGAAGGTTCCGCTGGCGGCGACGCTGTTCTGGGTGGTGGGGTCGGCGTAGGTGAGGGAGAAGCTGCCGCCGGTGACCTGGGAGTTGGAGACGGAGGCGGGGCTTGCGATGCAGGGGTTCATGCCCTGGTCGAAGCTGCCGGTGCCGGAGAGCTGGAAGTTGCCGTCGGTGTCGGAGTCAGGCGTCTGGGTGAGGGTGGCGGTTACGGCGAGGGAGTCGCCCTGTGAGTCGGTGAAGGTGCCAGCGTAGTTGCCGGTGATGGAGGAGTAGCTCTGGGCGGAGGCGACCGCGGCCTTGGCGAAGGCACAGGAGCCCCCAGTGACCATGTACGAGGCGTTGGAGATGGACTTGCCGTCAGCGGCGAGGTTGCCCTTGACGGTGAGGGTTCCGCCGGCGACGTTGGCGCCAGTGAGGGTGACGACGCTGGAGGCGTTGGCGGAGCCGGTGAGCTCGATGATGGAGGTGGGGGCGACGCAGGCGGAGGCGGCGTTGGAGTGGAAGAGGCCGGTGATGGAGGAGCCTGCGCCCTTGAGCTCGCCGGAGAGGGCGGGGAGCTTGGCGGCGGCGGCGTCCGAGGAGGAGAGCTGCCAATTTCCGGTGACGGAGATGGCATTGGCCGCAGGCAAGGGAGCGAGGGCGGAGTTGCAGCCGAGGAGGGAGGCGGCGAGGGTGAGCGAAGATGCGGCGATCGCAAAGGAGAAGCGAGAGATGGTCATGAAGAGACTCCGGGCCCGAGAGGAGGCGATGAGAGGAGTATCGGCGGCGCGGGAGGGGACTTCAATGACCCGAAGGCGGTAAGGATGGTTACGGACGGGGGATGCGAGGGAGGGAGGAGGGTGATTCCGCCCCCTCCCCCTTTTCTTACGCAAAATATTCAAAGCAAATGGCTTAGCTTTGTATCAAAGGATGTGGAGGGAGGGGGAACCCCGGACTTTGGTACCTGAGCGGTATGTTACCGCGAGGTGGGCTAGGTGACTTGCCATTAAGGCATGGAATCCATAACCACAGCGACTTCAATGTGGCGGGTGCTGCCAGGGATGTCAAAGGAGCCGAGAATGACAGGTTTGCCGGAGGTGAGGAAGGCGGTGCCTTCGAGGACAGACTGGCGGATGATGGGTTCAGTGACTCCGGCGATGGTTTTATCTTCGGCGGCACTGGACTGCTCGATTTTAGAGCGGAGGCGGACCCCGTTGGCGAACTCGTCGAGCGTCGCGTCGATGTTGAGACCGATGTCGATATAGGTGAATTGGGTCTGCATATCTTTGGAGCTGGTGCCCAAGGTGCCGGTAGCGATCGGGATCTTGCTGCCGTCCTTGAGGGTGGTGCGGAGGCCGGCGGCGACGACGACGGCGAAGTTCTGGATGCCGATGCGCTTGCCGGCATCGAGTTCGGTGAGGATATAGGTGAGGCGGAAGGCTTTGCGGGGCTGGTTGACCTCCGAGAGGATCTTTTCGATGAGCTGGATCTGCGACGGGGTGGCGCGGACGGAGATGGTGTTTGCGGAGGGGGTAAGGTAAATCTTGACGTCAGGGTCAACGAGGAGGCGGATGGCTGTGAGGACCTCATTGCCGTCGTTGGCGG
>CAXTRZ010000084.1:0-9592 GCA_964246715.1 uncultured Acidobacteriaceae bacterium
CCCCCAAACCCTAACCCATATCTCAAGCCGCCCCGCCCCGATGCCCCACAACTCGCCTCTGAGATGTGGGGTTCTCTCTCCTCTACAACTCATTGCTCTTGGAGGTTGTCGTCCCCAAGGAAAGCTGCGCTTTCCGTTGCTGTTGCCATTGGTCTTGCCGTTGCGATTGCTTTTGCCGTTGCGTTGCTCTTGCCCTCGCTCTCTTAGCTGTTATTTCCTCAGCGAAGCGGAGGAATCTGCTGTTGTTTTCGCCGTTGCCGCTGCTCTTATCGCCCTTGCTCTCGCCCTCCTGGTTGTCATTCTGTAGCGCAGCGAAAAAATCTGCAGTTGCTCTTAGACTTACCGTCGCGCGTCCAGATATTCAACCTTTCGCCAGCTTCAGCGTCGGAAAGGATAGGTTTTATCGACCGAGGCAAATGGCGGTCACTTGCAACTCCAACTGCTGAGTTGCTTGCCACCTGGAGGAAGGCCCTCAGGACCTCGGGGTATAGCCGGCGCTTTACAGATGTAGAGAACGGTGTTGCTGTTGTAGAGTGTGGCGGATTATGCGTATAATCCGGAGCAAGAGGAAAATTCCCCAACCATAGTTATCGTTGGGAGTAACCCAATAAAGGCTGACTTTAAAGGAACGAGTTATGAAAATTTGAGAAGACCTGCCCGCCTTCCGTCCGTGGCGTATTGCTAACACAGAATAGAAGGTTAGGCTGCTGAGCTGGAACTTGGATGAATGCGCAAGCGCACATTGCAAACACGAGAAAACCCGTCCGTTTGGACGGAGAATCTCCTTTGCTCTTCGGCACTAGACTTATGTCAGCAACAATCAGCCTAGGAAGTCGATAAGGCCGTAGCCGCCCGCTTCATCAGTCAGAACAACTCTTTTTGGTTGACCTTAGCTCCATTCTGCTCGGCTAAGTGGATGATTGCAGTCACCATCCGGTTGGCATTGTCGTGGCCGTGGCTCAGGTTTTCGAGAAGCTCAATGTCGATCACAGACGCCTTAGGCGAGCACTTCGATCGAATTTCTCTAACGCCATTCCATTCGTCCACGCCCTGGCAGTCATAGGCGGTGCCCGAAACTCGAACAAAGTAGCGCAAGCCGTCCCCGTATGGATGATGCCATGTTTCTACTCGTCGCACATCAGCGAGAGGCATAATGCTTTTTGTTGTTTGTGACACTACTTCTGGTTCGAACAAAGTATCTTTCTCACTTCCACCGTTAGAGGTGATAAAATCGACGAGCCACTTCGCTGTGTCAACGGCTGATTGTGCATGTAAGATTCGAGATATGCACAAACATAAGAAAAGCAAGCGCACAAGATGTTTGCGTGACATATGCCTCCGGTTACTGTTTTAGGCAGGCCCAATTCGTGACCTGTTGAGTTATCGGGTGATCATAGCCATCTACAGCGATATAGCCTAGTTCACAGGCATAGAGGCTGAGTGGGCCTCTCATTAGGGTTTCATGCATCTCTTTCGGCTGAACATAATTATCAAAGCGCTTATTGCCTTGCGCCCAGTAGATGTGGACTTTATAGGGACAGTCCGTGTTGGTGTAAATGATGCTCCCATTTTTGTCAGTTGATTCCGTAATGCACTTATTCTGTTTCTGACCATACGTCTGTCCGAGGCTATACGTAGTGCCAAACACAAAAAGTCCTAGACCTATCAGAGGTGCTTTCATTATTTCCTCGATGAATTAGAAGTCGACAACATAGAGCAAAAGGCGCCGAAAGAAGACTTTGCCGCTACGCGCGTCAGGCTACTGGAATGTCGTAGCGGGCTTTCTGTCCGTTCTCGTAGCGGCCCCTTTCTCCAAAAGGTTGTCAGAATCTCAGCTCTGCTTCATCTCCTATTTGGGAGATATGATGGTCCGATCAAGGGACGCTGGTGCGGAGTCTCATAAAGCGAGGTCACGATGTACGCAAACCCAGAGCAGGCGTTCGGCGGACAATCCAAAATGCTCCACCTCGTCGAATGCATCTACGATGCCGCGCAGAACCCAGCCCTATGGCCCGCAACGCTTCGAATGATCTCGGAGGCCATCAAGGGTGAGTCCATCGCAATCTATGCCGGTTTCCCGGACTTCCGCACTCCCGATGTCTTTGCAGTCGCAAACTTCACTGCGGGAGCCTGGGAAGCGTTCAACGATTACTATGCGACGATCAATCCCCTCATGCCGCGATGCGAGGCACTGTTCAAACCCGATACTGCGTGGGCGAGTGACTTGGCAATGCCGGATGCAGCTTTTGAAAAGACAGAGTTCTATAACGACTTCTTCCACCCAAACGATATGCACTTCTGCCTCGGCCTCAGGTTGGAGTTCAAGGGGTTGCCCGCCGCGTCGTTAAGCTGTCAACGGCCAAAACATGCAGGTGCGTTCGGCGCCGAGGACAAGATCATCCTCGAAACACTGCGGCCCCATCTCCAGCGGGCTTTTCAACTCCATTACCGTATCAGCGCTCTTGAAGCTACATCCATGGGTCTGGAAGCCGCCTTGGACGCCCACGATCATCCGGTGGTGGGGCTGGATCGGCAAGGGCATATATGCCTGAGCAACTCCCGGGCTATCCGTCTGCTTGCTGCAGGCGACGGACTTTGCCAGAAAAATGGTCGTCTGTGCTGCTCCCGCCCAGATGAGAATGCGGCTCTGCAGCAGATGATTACATCCCATGCCCTTGGATCGGACACCCCTGCTTCACCCGTCAACGCGCTGTTGGTGTCAAGAAAGAAATCAGTCTCAAACCTGCACCTGACCATGCTTCCAATGAGGAAGACGCTCGCGGGACGCTCCTCGCCGCTGGCAGCATTACTCATCATTACTGACCTGTCGCTCACCTCGTCCCGTGCCACCCTGGTGAAAACTCTCTACGGTGTCACTCCGTCCGAGGCTCGGATCGCAGACCTGCTGCTTCAGGGGTTGGACGTGCGGGAGATTTCAGAAAAGCTGCGGATTACGTTGGAAACAGCTCGATTTCAAGTGAAACGGCTTTTAGCAAAAACCGGAACCAGGCGCCAGGCGGAACTGTTACGCCTGCTCAGCGCACTGCCAGGCTCCGGGACCACCGCATAGGAGTTTGCCGGGCCCCACATCTCACCTCTGAGATGTGGGGTTCTCTTTACTCCACAACCTTTAGCAAAGTGGGAGGATCTGCCGCTGTCTCTAAGAGTCGCCGTCATCGGTCCGCGTTCCTATTCTTTCGGCAGCTTCTTCACGCAAAACGACCTGAGTGCCATGCCCATAAAGTTGTAGGCCTGATCAACCTGATCTCCATACGTTATGAACTAGGATGTCCTCACCACGGGAACAAAACTTCCGATGAATGACGAGCAACTTCAGGAAGGATTACTCTTATGCAGTCTTATCGTCGCGTCGCCCGTATCTGCCTTGCTATCCTCATCTGCCTGTATCCTGCCGCTAAGTTGCAAGGTCAACAGGTTCCAGTTCGTACTTCCACACCACATTCAATGAGTATCCTGCCGGTCATGTGGTAAATGGGACGGTTCCCGCCGTGGCTCCCGCGGGGTCAAGCTGGATTGACCCGAACAGTCCGAATGGTGATTGGACCTATCAATCCGGAGGAGGGATCATCGCGGATACAGCCGATGACGACTATCCCCTTCTTATCGACACAAAAGCCGCCGACTATGCTGCGACAGTGACCGCTCCGGGTTATGGACCTTACTTTGGGATCGATATGATGCTTAGATACGTCGATCTGAACAACAATCTGGAAGTCGTTGTCTTTCCAAGTGAGATCGATCTTTATTCCACGGTAGACGGTGCCGGCACTACCCTCGCAACCATCTATCCCAGCGACACGCTTGCAGCTCTTACCGTTACCGTGAACGGCTCCATGGCGACCATCTCGGCTGGAGGGCAGACGGCCTCTGCGACGATTCCCTCCAGCCTACTCAGCGGAACCATCGTTGGATTCTTTTCGCCATCCGCAGACTTTGTGATTAGCAGTTTGGATATCTCGCCAATCGGTGGCGCATCTCCCATACCAACAACGACTGCACTCACCGTATCGAACACGTCACCCGCTACAGGTTCCAACGTCACTCTAACAGCAACCGTCGCAAGCAGTTCCGCTGCGGCAGTCGGTACTGTAACCTTCTACGATGGAGCGACCACACTTGGAACTGAAACGCTCGTAAGCGGAGTCGCCATCTATACCGTCACAACGATCTCTGCAGGATCTCACAGCTATACCGCCACCTACAATGGCGCTAGCGGCGTCTACGCCACCAGCACTTCGTCTACCGTCATCGTTACTAGTGCTACCGTCGGTTCCCAACCTTGGGCCACACTCGTAGAGGTAAATCCATATGATCTCATCACAGCGGATAGCCTGGTGGGAACAGCTATAAGCCGCAATTCGGTGTATGCTGCTCCTTCTACAGCCCAAGCCTTGGGGATTGTCGGCGACGGAAGTTCAATGTCTATTGTCTTGTATGAAAGCAATGTGCAGGAAGACGTGACTATAACAATAGACAATAAAAGCGGTGCAAAGCTTTTTGCATGGGATGCCAACTTCCTTAATCCCCTTCCAAATTCATCTTCAACCGAACAACTTGAGATTCCTGCAGCAAACCTTAGCTACGATTCAGTGGCTGGTATTTACTGGGGTCTGGCGCTCGTCCAAGCTCCGATCCTTGCTCAAGCGATCACAGCCGCTTTCAACCCTATTAGTCAAATAATTACTGTCTCATCGTCACAAAATTCTCTGCCATGCGGGCCAGCAGCATGCACAGAAAGCACCTTGGCTGTTGTTCACCGGCCCGTTATTATGATTCACGGGCTGTGGGGAGGATCGAGTAGCTTCGAAAACATCGCTCAATTTCTTACTACTCCAGATTCTACAACTAATGCAACCTCCTATGTTGACATTACTAATGGTGTCTATGATGCCGACTATCACTTGGCTCCCATATATCGATTCTGCTATTCGCAATCCTTAAAGTTTGATGCCCCGAGTGATCCAAACGCAGTTTATCAAGAACAATGCCAGCAGCCTGCCGTTGATGCCCTAAACGACGCTACAACGACTATCTACAATTACCTCAAGCAAAATCAGGTTATTGGAGGCCGTATCGACTTAGTAGCGCACAGCATGGGCGGATTGGTTGCACGTTACTTCGCTACAACACAGCATTACTATGGCAACGAAGATCGCCAGAGCGGAAGACTGTATTCTGTGTTGGGCATAGATGTCCCGGAATTAGGATCAGCACTCTCGACATATCTTATTGCCCATGCTACATCCACATTGTTGCCAAATCCTACGGCGCTTGGCAAAACGCTTTGGAATCTAATCACTTGTTTTGATGATACGCTGGCTCAGTGCTTTGACTCGATTAGTAATCCACTGAGCTATTCAGGCGATGATACATTCGCGGACGGTTCGGTGGGATCACTGCTGCCCAACTATCCAGGGCTTAGCGGTTCTAATGCGTATCCATATCCTATTCCTAGTGCAATCACCGCCAATATTGCTGGACAGTTCATTGAACTTGCTGACTGCTTATCCTGTGCTCAAGGTGGTAAGGCAATACAAGAATCACCTAAGTCACTTCTGGAACTCTCTACAGAAGCTTTCACGGGGGCCATCGATCCGGATGCGCCCTCAGTAACAACTTTACTTCAAGAAACAAATGATGAAGGTGATGATACGACAGGCGGTAACGACGGAACGGTGACGGTACGCAGCCAGCTAGCCAACTACACCGTGGGAGCATCTGTGGTTATGAATGTTGCCCATTCCGGACTTCTCAATGGAACAACCTGGGGTGCCCAACTTAAACAGAATGCGTTGAGTATTTACCAAGAGCTTTATACCAATTATCAGATTGTGGACGATAATGTCATGAACAATCCAACAGTAAACTCTCAGATAGCCTGCTTCCTGGCTTTCGCTTCCTCTTGTACAAGCTACACCTCAACACCAGAAGGAAGCTCTATGGCACGGCTGGCCAACAAGCCCGCCGCTCTGGTGACACAGGCTCGACAGAGCGCCAAACATCCCTCAACTCACTTTATCGACGCCAACGATCAAGCGACACTCATGGCGCCTCCAGGTCAACTCGTGCTCGGCCGTACGTATCGCCTTCGCATGGACGTTCATAAGGGCGCCCTCAGCAAGGTCTGGCTAAGCCAGGCCGTCAAAAGGGCAAACCATCCTGCACTGCAGCCGATTCCAGGAAGCTTTCAGGAGACACCCGTCCTCCGCGATGCGAGTGGGCCTTACATTGAAGTGACGCCACTCTCTCTTAATTCCATCGTATTGCTCGCATCTGGAATCTTTGCCGATGGCGGCATGTGGGTTCAACACCTGCCGATGTATGTTTTGCCTCCAGCTCAGGCTCCGAGAAAACTTGTCATCGGAATCGGGTCTAACCCAGACGGCTTTAGTGGTTTTCTCACCATGAACCTTGCTCAACCAAGATCGGAACTCCTTGTCCCCAATGTTCTTTACGATGAGAGTCCGGTCCTCATCCAGCTTGATCGTACCTCTGTGAAGTTTGGGGTGAGAACCAATAAAGGACAGGATGTGCTGAAACTCGACCCGGCTACGGGTAACATCCGGCCGGTCGGGACCGGGGAGGCTCTCGTTGAGATAACATACGGTGGCCTTACCGCACCCGTTTGTGTGGTGGTCTCAAACAATGGCGAAAGGCCTGACCATGGCAAAAGTGATTGTTCCGACCTGCTCGCACCGGGCCGAACCCTCTCCCGTGACGTCCGTCGATAAAAGCTTTAACCCAGTAACGGTTCATTCACTCTGCCGCAATCCCGCGTCATACTTGCCTGAATTGCTATCCGCGGTTGTGACTGTCGCTAGTCAGGAAGCGGGAGACACACCGCCGTCGAACGCCGTTATGCAACAGACTGCTCATAGTGGCCTCGGCGCGGAAACGACCTCCTACCTTCAAACTAACTTTGACCAAGCTGACAATAATACGACCGTCTATTCTGATCAAAATGTTTTGGAGCTCGATACCGTGAAAAAGCTGGTGAATTGCGTACTCATCTCTGCAGGTTCATCTTGCGTAGTAGCACCGGCGTCTGCTGCGGCGATGCCGCCGGTGCACGCAGGCGCCCCATCTGCCACAACCACCGCTTTTATGATGGCTTCTGCATCCAGTTCCGAGACAAAAATTACAGGGAGCAGCGCAGTAGTTGCAACGCCGGGTGTTGCCAGCTTACCGCAACCCCTCAAGGCCGGGGGACAGCGCCTTTTTAATGCAGCCGATCGGGTACGTCTTACCGCACCGAGAACTCTGCTGCTTGCGCAGAAGAATGATCTCCCGCTGAAGATCGTTGGGGGAAATCTTGACACCATCTTTGTATTTCAGAAGCAGGAAAAAGCTGAAGATGCCACCATCAAAGAATCAATACCGGATGGGGATGCCTCCCTCCCTGTGCTCCGACGAGAAAATGGAGAAGCCTACATCCAACTCACGCCTCTACGTCTCGGAAAAGTAATATTTGATCTGCACGGGACTTTTAAGGATGGAGGAATGTGGAACCAAAGGATTGCGCTGCAGGTGGAACCGCCTGCAGAGGCGCCACTCGCCTTTTATGCAAACAGAGGTGAAGTAAACCAGATGCTGGATGAGACGAACGGTTTCATACTCATTCCTCTCGCCAACTACCCGGGGCTTCAACATAGTGTCCGGATCGACCATCACTTTGTCAGCTTCAACGTGCGTACCGCAGGAAACCGCAGAGTTATCGAAATCAATCCCGCTACGGGCCAAGTCAAACCGGTAGCCGTAGGCGACGCGCTGATTCAGACATCCTACGCTGGAGCCAGCACGCTTACCTGCGTTATGGTACACAATAAGAACTCCGTAACGTTCGAGCAGAAGTCGCATTGCCGCGATCTCTTGCGCGAAGGTGAGAGGGCGCCCTATCTGAGAAGGTCAACGGCAGCTAAGTGAAACGACCAGCCCAAGTTCTTAATGTACGGCACTGTAAAGTGGTGGACATCAATCCTGCCGGATGCCGCACATCTCGCCCCCTGAGATGTGCGGTTTACTGCTCCCCATGACCGTTCCATGCATCTCTACCACCGTTCCCTGCACCACTCTGCCGCAATCCCGCGTCATTCTTGCCGAATCGCTGTCTCAGCCCTGCCTCATGCACCTTAAAGGGTGCAATTCCACCACATCTCAACTTTTTCATGGTTGGAAACGCAGATCTCCAGCAAAGACGCACCCTCCACCACGCATCGTGGTGGTTCGGCGCCAGCGTCAGCCATGCACTTCACCACGCGGAACCCACGTTCCGGCGGCAGCGAATCCCGTGGCTAGAACTCGATTCCCTTCTGCGCCAGGATGCCCTTCTCGTAAGCATGCTTCACCTCGCGCATCTCCGTCACCGTATCCGCCAGTTCCACCAGCACCGGCGCCGCGTTTCGCCCGGTCAGGATCACGTGCAGCATCTCAGGCTTTCGTTTCAACACGTGAGCGACCGCATTCGCATCCAGCATCTTGTACCCGATCGCATAGTTGATCTCATCCAGCACAATCAGGTCCCAGTCGCCGGACAGAATCGCCGCCTCCGACTCCGCCCACGCATCCTCCACCATCTTTAGGTCTGCCGGGTCCGTCTCCGCCCCGCCCACCTTCACGAATCCCTTGCCTAACTGCCTGATAACAAAGTCTTCGCCCAGCATCTTGGCGGAATCCAGCTCGCCATAATGCCACGATCCCTTGAGAAACTGCAGCACCAGCACCCTCATCCCATTTCCCGCCGCGCGGAACGCCGTCCCCAGCGCTGCCGTCGTCTTGCCCTTGCCCGGACCCGTATTGATCAGGATCAACCCACGCCGAGACTGCTCTTCCGCGTTCTCTGTCATACAGATAGAAGAGCACACTCAATGCCCGCAGTGATACGGGTGTCCCGCCAAGATGGTGAGCGCGCGGTAGATCTGCTCCGCCGCCACCACCCACGCCAGTTCATGCGGCAGCGTCATCCGCCCAAACGAAACCACCGCATGCGCCCGCTTCCTCGCAGCCTCGCTCCACCCGTCCGCCGGGCCAATCGCAAAGACGATCCGCTGCGCCCCCTCATCCCGCATCTTCCCCACCATCCGCGCAAACTCCTCCGACATCACCATCTGTCCCCGCGAGTCGAAGAGAATCAGCCCTGTCGTCCCACGTCCCGGAGCGCGGGTCAGGCTAGCGAGCAGCGCCTCCTCACTCTCAAAGCTTCCTGCCGAGCAGGGAAGGTACTGCCCGGCGCGCTTGAGATAGCGGTTGCCGGCGGATTGGAGATCATCCGCCTTACCACGGCGGCGACCCGGGAGGATAGCGGCTAGGGTGATTTCAGTCATCTCGGTTCCGAATAGCGCAGGATTTCATTATTATTCTCCTATTTTTCATAGACCTGCGGCGAATAAAACGTACAAGGCACGCGGGAATGTTAGAAAACGCCCGTTTTCCACGCTCTCAAACGTTTGGCCCTGCACGTGCACGGCTAGGGGTACACACGAATCTAGATGCAAGTGGGATGGGCATGCAAGGTCTGCCGATCTTAGTGTCGCCCTCTATCTTTGTCACTCTTAGGAGTTTTGCGAATGCGTTT
>CAXTRZ010000085.1:0-3739 GCA_964246715.1 uncultured Acidobacteriaceae bacterium
CTCGTCAGTGTCATCTAGCAAAATCCTCAACACAACAACTGATGGACCAAATTCCGAACTGCGGGGCAGGACAGTGCGGGCTCACCTACTTCAATCGCATGGTTCCCTCGGCGCTATTGATGAGAATATTCTTGAACGGCAAGCCATCTTCCCTATGAGCTGCACGAAAAGCCTCAACTTGCTGTGCATCGACCAACGCCTCCACGCCGATCACCAAAGTAAGGTCTTTGACCGCCTCCGGTCCCCCATATCGTTTCAGCTTCAATGCAAGGCCGTCCTCGATCCAGCTGCCATCATTGGGAAGCTCGGCTGCCACACCCGGGGTGATAACGGTCACGTCCGGATTGTCTTCATCCCGGAACAGGACGACATTGGACAAATAGGCGCTCAACTCGGAATCCACGGAAAGTATTTCCATGAAATCGAGCGCACGCGTGGCCTGCGTCGGTTCGGGCTGGTGCACCGCCAGGTAGTCGGCAAGACTTTCCACCTGGGCTCGGGGGATGCCACGCTCCGTAGCCGGTCCGAGCGGCGTGAAGCCGATGGAGAGATTGGACGCATGTCGCGTTTTGAGCGCCGTCGTCAAATCTCGCCCAAATCGCGCAAGGTTCTGATTGTCAGCTCTTATTTGGTAGTCATGCGTGATCGTCACTACCTGGACCATAAGTTCGGGAAGGTCTTTGCTTCTGCTGACAAAGAGAACGTCAGCAGGCTCCCGATCACTTGGAATCGCATCGTAATCCGCGCCAAGCTCCTGGTTCAGGTAGGCTGCGGCTTGTCCCCCTTCTGCGAGTTCGCGCTGTTTCTTTTCGGCTTCCTTGGTGTTCATCAATGGATGCTCGACTTCCTTTCAGTGGCCAACCATTGAGTATAGAGTCAGGCGGACTTGGGCGATCCGACCACTCCCGCTATCTGGGCAATGAGGATGGCGCACTGATCCGCAGTGCTTCCAAGACGGAGGAAGCCGCGCCAACCACATTCGAGCCAGCGGCCATGAATCACCCGATGTTTTGCGATCCTTCGCCCATGCGATGAACGCCAAACAATTAGCGCCCATCCACGGGGCTGCATGGGATGGGGACACGACTTGGTTCTCCGCCATCACGCGCCTTGTCGATGGTGAGACTATGAGAATTTAAGACAGCGAGGAAGTTCAGGGTGAAGCCGAAAACACTGCGTCTGGAAATAGGTCCCCGGAAGACGGCAAGTGGCCGCTGACCCAGCCGGTTTGTTCTGGGTTGGCGACTTCAGGCCGATGCACTCATCGACCTTGATCGTGAGTTGGTCTCGGATCGTCAGTCCCTGATGACCGCGCTCTCATCAGCGAAGCGAGCGCTGGAAATGACGAGAAGTGGAAATCATGGAAAACCATAAAGCCGGTTTTCCATCCTTCCCACTCCTCTTGGAAATCCCTCCGGGATTGCCACATTACCAACGCTTCGACGACGGCGGGTATTCTTTCTTATGACCGCGCCTGGCCAACCTTTACCCAAACCCAGAGCCACTTCCCTCGCAAGGGGCTTGTAAACCATCTCTCCGGTCTGAAGTGTAAACACAGTCCCGCTCCGCTCACCTCAGCGCTTTTGCTTTTGCAGTGGGTGTTGCTTTGCAAAGTGCGGGTGCGCGCGGGCGCACCGGTTTTGGCGGGTCAGCGGTACGATAAGCAGAAGGGTCCTCGAAGAGGCACGGCGCCGATCAAGGAAACAGAGGACTCATCGCCGATTCGAGGAACGTGGGTTCCTTTTGCGAAAGCTCTCGACTTCACCACCGCGCCGTGCTACGTTTTACAATCTCTCCCGACAGAGGCCGATCCGTGCTGAGTTCATCGAGCATTCTCTATAACTTGCGTCGGATCTCAGATCCAAAGCGTCAACCAAGGCATTCGACGGACTTTGCGGAGTTAGAGCTGCAGGTTGAAAACCTTACTCCTCCCTGTCCAGACCCGTACTCTGTTGAAAAAGAGCACTGGAAAGACTTGAGTCGGAGTAATGCGTACAAAGCGGTTTGCTTAGGCCTGCCTGCAAAAGTGCTGGGCGGCTATTACTTTCGGCTCACGACTTGGCCGAAGTTGGTGGCCGACATTGAAGAGTCGACCCGTAAGTTTTTTTTAGGGACCCCAGATCTCGACGACACAGGCAAAACATTCGCTTTGATTGAGACGTTGAGTGGCATTCCGGGACAGTGGCAGCCTCTCAAAACTTTCGTGCGAGGCAAACTGAAGGGCCGTCGTGGCATGACTTGGTGGACGACTACAAATCTGCCTTCCCCGAAGACCATGTGTAGCGCACACACGATGGGGCTGTTCAATAATGATGTTGGCACCGACGTCTTGATTCTTCGTTGCGAAGCTCGTTACTTCAAAACGCGAACAGTGAGAGTTCCATCTATTGTCGATGGTTATTTCTTCCCAGTCTTTAATGCAACCCAAGACATAGATGCACCGATTGCCGGTCAGGCCATCTCTCTTGAGGAGCCCATTCTCGGACCAGGGGCAGATGAATATGTCGTGGCGGCAGTGGATATCGATGTAGACGATGTTCACGTGTGGCCTCTCAATCTCAACAAGGTTCCGGTCCACACGGTTTATTTGCCGGATCGTTTCGCAGCGCTTGCGGACTACTACGGGCGGCTCGCATGAACGGAGATATCCCGGATCGGCAAATCACTGACGCCCTGTTGGTCGAAGAAACTCGGACTGCACCTAGAAAAGAACTTTGGTCAAAACTTTTGTTAGAAATCCTCTCGGCCGAACGGGACAGAGAGATAGAGAGCGTCGGTAGCCCTCGCCAATATGTTCTCCGCCTTTTGACTGACTCAAAGCCAGCATCCGCTGCTGCAAATTCCTTCAATTCCGCACTGAAGCAACTTGTCATATCGTGGCAGCCACAGCAACAAGATGCGTACTACAACGGTTGCATGTTGCAACTGGTGGCAGCTTTCACACCACCATTTGGTTTTGACAAAGTCCTTAAGGCATTAACTCTCTGGAAGCGCCTTGGCCCGGTGGTTGAGGTTGCACCCCACTTTTCCATCGGTCTCTTCAATCTAGGGCTAAGCGCACTGGAGGCTTACCATACAACACCTGAGGACAATCCGGACAATCGCTCCTACAAGCTATATATCGAGTACTTATGGTCTCTTTCCAGCATCCCAGACCATATTCCCCATGCCTTCAGAAGACTTGTCGAGCTCAAGGAGTTGGAGTTGACCGGCTCGAAGCACGCAGCCGTATTGAAGGGATTTATATCAACACCCGGTGTCATTGAAGAATTTCTGCGATATGCTGTCGGTGTTCACTACGGAATTCTCAAACATAGCATCGGTGATCTAATCAACCTATGCCTTGAAGTTGATGCCCTCGCGCAACGTAGCATTCCAGGCTGGCTTTTCCAGGCTTTCCTCAATACATTCAAATCTTTTGGCTGCGAGATGTCCGGCTTCCGAAACGGTATTCCGAACACCATTGATTTGCCCAACGGAGACGAACTCCCAATAGCGCTGTCGCCTGCGTCGAAGGTGCGCTATCGGGAAATACAGGAGTTTTCAACCAAACAACGCTTCTTCGAGAATGTACGTAACTACGCCCATCGGTAGAGTGACTATGGATCTGCATATTTTTCTCGCCGCCCTCAGTGACGCTCTTCACGACGTCGACCTTGAAGACTCTGGCAAGATACCAACGTTGTACTGGGACTCATTTCACGTTAGAGCTGCGTTGCTTGGTCATTCGCACTACTAC
>CAXTRZ010000085.1:3749-9463 GCA_964246715.1 uncultured Acidobacteriaceae bacterium
CACTACTACGGAGCAGATTCCGAAAGTTCTGACCGCGAGCCCCACTTCAATCGACACCATTTCTACAGTGATTCGGCTCTGGTTCATGCCCTTGTATCTGCAAATTGGTTTGGACCAATCAAGCTTCTTCAGCCGCACCAGGCGGAACTTCTTAGACTTATCAATCGAGATTTTGATCTCGACAAGATCGGCCCAGCAGCAATAAGCCCAGAGAGGTTTCTAAGGGACGTTGGCCTTCCAGGCCTCATGGAGGATGAGCTTGCTGGCCGCTTACTTCCATCAGAAGAACGAACTGCACGCATAGTAAACGAGCAAGCGGGTGAGGCACCAAAGCTTTTCAAGATAATTCAAGCCATTAGCCATGTCACTTGGCGATCTAGGCTTGCGGCGTGGTTGGATGTCGGAGTTCTAGACCTAGATAGTGCACCGTATGACTACGGAGAGTTGCTTCAAAGCGATCTGTTCAATACCGTTGAGAGTGCTTTGGAGCGTCACAGGCCGGACCAGAGAGAAGCCAACAACTTCGCCGATGCTGTTGCTCTATGTCAGCTTCATCATCAGGTACAAAGTTTCAAGCGGGGAAACACGAATCT
Organism: uncultured Acidobacteriaceae bacterium; assembly: GCA_964246715.1. Taxonomy (GTDB): domain Bacteria; phylum Acidobacteriota; class Terriglobia; order Terriglobales; family Acidobacteriaceae; genus Edaphobacter. The sequence continues at coordinate 4,343 of CAXTRZ010000085.1, forward strand.
GATTCCTCGTTTTCTGAGTTCAAGTCTTTACAGGACTATCATTCGGGAAGAAAAGCTCATAGATGATTTCACGTACACGTTCAACGGACAAAAACACAATATTTTTCGTGACGTCGAGTACTTTAAATTAAGAGCCACACTAATCAAGCCGCCGAGCATTGATGAAGACACTGAATCTGGGCGTAGAACGCAACTGATACTCGAGGCGAAACACCACCTTATTGAAGTGGGCGCAGCGAGAACTTCTGTCTCAAGCTTTGTTGGAAAAGTTAGCAATATTGAACAATCGACGATGAAGCTCCTGCTGGAGTTAGAGCGCTATTCCTTTTTGGAGGACGTATGGTTGAGGTCTGCTGCATCTACTCGTGATGTCTATAGTGCAATGCAACGTTATGTAGCTGCCGCGAAGCAGCTACGGGAATCGGACGAGTTCCGTCTTGAGATGGAGGAGAAGGAAAGGGTCTTCATTCGAGATTTACAAGAAGCATCGCGGGAGTACAGAAGAATTGGTGATAATTGGATTCAACTACTTGATGCTGCAAAGAAGCAACAAGGGATGCTGTCAAATAAGAAAAACTCTTCAAATATCTCCACGGAAAGTGGAATCATAAGGTTCGGTTTTACACGAGGAGAAGAGGACCGTGCAGTTGAACTTATCAGCCAGATGCTGTCTGAACATCTGGAGGAACGGACTGACGCAGCTGCCGTTATTCTCCGATTGGTATCTTCCGAGAAGCTGAGCGATCTGATTCCTCTCATTCCAGTTGCTGGCGTCTTGTGGGCGTTTGACATGTTCTCGCAGCTCTTTGCCCTGTTATCCAATGTTCAACCACGCGATCCATATCGTTTGCGTGTCTTAGCCGCGTCCGCAGCGTTGAAGCTCAATGATCCAAGTTTTGCATGGGCACAAATATTGACATTGGAGGTCGATTGTAGATCTGTAACCACACCCGTGGAGCTAGCACACAACCTAGTTGGACTGGGATATCTTTACTTCCATTATCGAGAATGTCTAAGCTCAGGAAGTTTTCGGCTCAACGAAAAAGAGGATCGTAACTATTTTAGAAAAGCTGTTGATCTCGCCAAGGAGGCTTACTCACTGGAACAAGAGGACAGAAGAGTAACTTCGTATGCCGCAAATAATGTTCTTTATTACATGGTGATTGCTGGCGATTTGTTCTCAGCGGATGAAAAGGACGAAGCGGCAACTGCTTTGCTTCGATATGAGACGGATCCCGACCTGTGGTCTTATCGGTACGATGACACCCTGGCGGTCTATTACGAATGGATGGCCTCGCTCAATACCCCTGATAGGCGTCATTGGCTTGATTTTGCATTGGAGAAGATTGATGGCTCGTTAGCAGGTTGTAATGGTCTAGATCCCGATGTCAAGAAACATAAGCACAAAATCATGATGGCCAGACACAGGATCTGGAAAGCATGATCAACCTCGCAGTCGCGCGGCGGACCATACATTATCGCGAACAATCCGCTCTCGCTGAGCGCATTGGCGATTTGGCGTCAATCCAAGCAGCATTCCTGGCGAGAACCGCGTTTATGGTTAGCAATGACCTTTAACGACGGGTACGCCGATAGAACGGGACGCCGTGGATCTGTTCTTCCAGCTTCTGAAAGTGGATGGAGTCGAACGAGCCCAGACTGATAAGCCCAAGCCGTTCAAGGCGCTTACAGATGAAGCGGTAACTGACTTTGGCCTTGCAGGAGCGTTTGAACTCCACAACATGAGCGGCCTGCGGCGTTGTCGCTACGACGCTACTGAAATCCTCTGCGAACTCCGCTTCCGGATAGATGAATTCCGCCGCGAAGACTTCCGCACCTTTTTCTATCAACTCGTTCCGGTCATAGTCGCCGCAATGTATGACGCCGGAACCGAGCGCCGTCCTGTCACAGTAGTGATGTTTGAGTTCATGGATAAGGGCGAAGAGCTTTGGTTGCTCTGGAATCTTCTGTTGGAGCGCCACGGAGCAGTACCCGTCATCGCACATATACAAAGCCTTGATTTTTCGGGGTAGGGGCCAATGGTCGATGTGGATCTGTTGCTGCTTGTAAATCAGGCGGACTTCGCGAAGACCGAAGGCAGCAGTATCGACGCCGTGCTCGGCGCGCTTGCTCCTGGCCAATTCTTGTAGACCCTCATAGTAGGCGCGTCGGCTCATAGGGTTATCGCTTGGTCTTAGCCTTCTTTGCGCCTTCCATGGCTAGCCGGGCCTTTCGAAACTCGGCGTATTTGATGACCTCCTCGAAGTCTCTGTCTCCCAGACCACCGGTCGCGGAAGTGAGGGCGGACACCCGGCCGGCGTCAGCGCCAAGGTCAGGAAAGAAGGTCGTTATCGGCACGGCAAAAAAACGAGAGAGCTTGTCGAGGTCTTCCGGCGTCGGCTTGTATGTTCCTGTCTCCCAGCGCGATACGGTATTGGGCGCAACCTTGAGATGCCCGGAGAGAGCCTCCTGGCTGAGGGTGCCTTTGGGGTATTTAGTGCGCAGTTCGCGGATCTTAGTTCCGATGTGTTCGTAGAGACTCGGCATAACCTTTTCTCCTGTTGTGGGATACCGACGTCCCAATATAGCTTGACAGGACTTGAGCCGCAAGCCTATCCTGCAATAGGGTGGTTCAGTCCCTATTCAGGAGGAGCATTGCTGGTGCGGAAATCTAACTCTACCGACCCCCCATATAACCAGTCGTCTTGTGGGCGACTGTCCGACGCATCGTGGTCGCGAATCCTTGCCAAGCGAACTAATCTGAGATCTTCATGGACGAAAAGATCAAACATCTCGAGTTTATTCAAGCAGTGATCAACCGAATGGCGAACAACTCGTTCCTTTTGAAGGGCTGGAGCGTGACTCTCACCGGCGGCCTGTTGGCGCTCACCTTCAAGCAACTCGACCGCCGCTACTTGCTCGTGTCTCTCGTCGTGCTCGTTTTTTTCTGGCTACTCGATAGCTACTACCTATACCAAGAGCGGAAATTCATTGCCCTCTACAACCATGTTCGGAAGATTAACATTGGTGGCATTGATTTCTCGATGGACACGAAATGTTACGGGCGCCGCACCGGTAGGCTACGCTGTGGTGTCTCTCTGACTCTACTCCTGTTCTACGGGGGCTTGTTTACGGTCCTCTTGATTATTAGGCACTACATATAAGGAGACGATATGGCACGAAAGACGTTTTTCAGCTTCCATTTCGAAGGCGATTCATGGCGGGCAGGACAGGTTCGCAACTCGAACGTAATCCCGATAGAGTGCGAGACGGGCTTCATGGATGCCTGCGACTGGGAAGAGGTCAAGAAGAAGGGCGCTCCCGCAGTCGAGCAATGGATTGCATCACAGCTCGAAGGGACCTCCGTCACCGCAGTATTGATCGGCACGGAGACCGCTGGTCGTCCCTGGGTTCAGCACGAGATTATCGAAAGCTGGAATCGCGGTAACGGCATAGTGGGCGTCCTGATTCACAACATTAGGGATCAAAATGGCGAGACCGCATCGCCTGGACGTAACCCTCTAGACGAAATCAAACTGCCTGACGGGAGATCACTTGCCGCCGTATGCCGGACATACGATTGGGTCGCCGACAACGGCCGCGCAAACTTGGGAAGCTGGATTGAACAAGTCTACCAACTTCGAGAGCAAGATGCGATCACAGACAAGGTCAAGGACACTTCGGGGGTTAAGGTCGAGGCCGCTAAGCCAGCGCTGCGGCCTGCGCAATCGGCACCGACAATCCTTACTCCGCGAGCGCCCTGGTGCTCCTAAATGTTTTCCGAAGAGCACAAGGCGTGGCTGCTTGAACGCTATCCCGATCTGGTTTTCAGCGGTGACCAGATTGCGGGAACGGCCCGCTTCCAAGCTGCGTTCAATAGAGACATAAATCGATTCCAGATCATCTACCCCGGTGAACCAAACCTCAATAGTGGTTTCGAATTAACTGGCACGTACAATGTGAGAATACGGTCTCGACCCACGGGAGAAGTGTCCCGGGTTCCTGCACTAACGATAGAGGGCTTTGCTCATAACGAAAGCCGGCACATCAGCCACGACGATACAGCATGCCTCTGCAGTCCTTTCGTCGAAGGTGAGTACCTTACGCCTGAGTTGGACGGCAGGCGCTACATCGAGGAACTGGTGATCCCTTTCCTGTATGGCCAGACGTACTTTGAGTTGCGCCAGTCTTGGCCTTGGGCAGACTATGCTCACGGCTTCATGGGGTTGCTCGAGTCGTATACGCCAGTGCAATCGAAGGAAGAGCTGGTGAACCGTGTACCGTTCCTCGCATCCTACCCGATCCAGTGGCAATCGTTGAGAAGGTTCATTCCTCAGCGCAAAGCGCCTAAGGCCTCAAGCCCTTGCATCTGTGGCAGCCATCGTCGCATCGGCCATTGCCATCCGTTAGCACTCAACAAGATCCTCGTGATGAGGAGTGACAGGAATGAGTTGATGACGCTGGGCCGTGATCGAAAGAAATCCAGTTTCGGGAACAGTTGCAGACCTTCCTTGTACTAAGCCTGCCACGCACTGGAGTAATCCATTAGGTCGCGATAAGTCGGCTTCTCGGGCGTCATTCGCTGGAAGTGCGGTCGCTTCAGTGGCTAAGAGTTTGTGACAGCCTTCTTCCCCTTACGTACCTTCCCTCCTCATGCCTGCGGCTTTTCCGCGGCTTCGCAGCCAAGAAACCCTTTCAGGCCTGGAGTTCTGAAGAAGTTCGGCCACATCGGGTCGATTGGCAATCTCTTCAGATCAGGCATAGAGTCGTGCTCACCCGCGTAAAGATTTGCGGAGATGTGGTGGGAGTAGACATGGCCGAACAGCTTGAAGTGATTCGTCACGGATTCATCGAAGCAATAACAAGCCAAAACGATGCACGGGAGCGTCATTACCGATATCCACTTTTAGCGGAACGAGAGCGCTACATCGAATACCTCCTCAGACGTGGAACCGGAGTGAAATACATAAGAGTGACGGCCAGCTACATGGAGAGAATCGTCGAAGTGATGGGCCTAACACAACTTCGTAGCATCACCCACAATGAGATCGAAGAAGCGTCCGCTGCTTGGATCGATCCTGAGTGTCCCTATCGAATTAGAGGCAGCCATCACGGATTGTC
>CAXTRZ010000086.1:0-7607 GCA_964246715.1 uncultured Acidobacteriaceae bacterium
GTCCTGCCGTCGCCCGCACTCCAGCCTGCCACCATCAAGCCCCACCCCATCCGCCGCATAAAGCGCGTCCTGCCGCGGCCGAAGACCAACGCCATCCGCACCCTCCAGGCAGACTGGACCGGTGCCGCGGACCTTCCGCGCTCGCAGCGTCTGGTCCTCACCACCGCCTCCGGCGCCCAGGTTTCTTACACCTTCGTCTCCACCGTGGCCGTCGCAACCCCCCACGGCTGGATTATCTTTCAACTCTAACCACCACATTGTTTTAGGAGAGCTTCCCATGCCAGCTTCAACTAATAAATTAGTTTCAGCAGCCAGGCACTACCTCACTCCAACCGCCTTCGCCGGAGCCGCCATCCTCAGCGCCTCCATGTTCCTCGCCCATGGCAACGTTCATGCCGCCGGCGCTACCGCTCCGTTGGATGACACCGCCGTCTCCGCCCTTACCGCGCTCGATCGCGCCATGGAGAACGTTACCTCCCGCGTCACCCCCTCCATCGTCAACGTAGAAGTCACCAGCCGCGGCTCGGACGAGGAGACCGCACAGAACCAGCAGCAGCTTCCCCAGGGCCTCCCTCCGGGCTTCGAGCAGTTCTTCGGCTTCGGCGGAGGCGGCGGCAACGGCCGTGGCATGAGGATGCAGCCCCAGCAGCCTCAGGTCGAGCACGGCATCGGCTCCGGCGTCATCCTCTCCCCGGACGGCTACATCGTCACCAACAACCATGTTGTGTCAGGGGCAACGAAGATTCGCATTACATTGAACGACCGTCGCATCTTCACCGGCAAGGTCATCGGCACCGACAAGCTCACGGACCTCGCCGTCATCAAAATCGACGCCACCGGCCTTCAGCCCATCGCCTGGGGCGACTCCACCAAGCTGATCCCCGGCCAAACCGTCCTCGCCTTCGGCAGCCCCTTCGGCTCGCTCCGCTTCTCCGTCACCCGCGGCATCGTCAGCGCGCTCAACCGCGCCAACCAGTTTGAAAACGATCCCCGTAAACCCGGAGACCTCATCCAGACCGACGCCGCCATCAATCCCGGCAACTCCGGCGGCGCGCTCGTTGATTCGCGCGGCGAGCTCATCGGCATCAATGTCGGCATCATGACCTCCAGCGGCTCCTTCGCCGGCGCCGGCTTTGCCATCCCGTCCCAGACCGTCCAGGCCACCACCAAGCAACTCATCGCCCACGGCAAGGTGGAGCACGGCTACATCGGCATCAGCATGAACGACGTGACCCCGGAGAACGCCCACTTCTTCAACCTCCAGAAAGCCGACGGAGCCATCGTCGCTCAGGTCACGCCGGACTCACCCGCCGCGCGGGGAGGACTCAAGTCCGGCGACGTCATCGAAAAGCTGGACGGCCGCGACATCCCCAACTCAAGCGCCCTCCAGGTTGCCATCAGCCAGATGCAACCCGGTACCAGGCTTTCCCTTGGAGTCCTCCGCGACGGTAGCCGCCAAACCCTCAATCTCACCGTCGGCTCCTACAAGCCCAACAGCAGCCAGGTCGCTCAGAACGACTCAGAAGGCGATCAGCCCGGCAGCCCCACCAACTCCGGCAAGCTCGGCCTCTCCGTCTCGGATCTAAACTCGGATCTCCGCCAGCAGATCAACGCACCCGATCAGCTTCACGGAGCCGTCGTCCAGAGCGTCCGCCCGGAAAGCCCCGCGGACGAAGCCGGAATCCAGCCCGGTGATGTCATCCTGGAGGTCAACCGAAAGCCCGTCCAGACCGCCAGCCAGTTCGCCGGTCAGGCCCACCAGGCTCCCGCCGGCAAGGAGCTCCTCCTGCTCATCTGGTCCCACGGCAACGCTAGCTACAGCACCCTCCATACGGACTCTGACGGCCAAAACGGATAGACGGCCAGAACGGCTCATTGTGGTCCTCAACCAGGTCCGCCACGCCCGGCCCCTCGGACGTGGCGGACCTGTTCTCTCTCACCAGCAAAGGCTCCGCCTCTCACCCTCTTCTTCGACCACTCCCTGTAAGGAATAAGTCCTATCGAATAAAGACTTTGCGAGTACTCACCATTGAAAACAGAGACTTTACCGCGCTCCTGCCCCGAGGTCCAGACCTAACTCCAGTTCTTTGAATAGTTTGCACATATTTACGGGGGGAGGGCGGGTCCGCCCTACTCCCCAAAACCAAGCAACCGGCGTTCAATCAGCTCCACCGTTTTGCCGACATGATCCCATCCCCAAGGAACCGTGAGGCGATAGCACTGCGCATCTTGAAGAGCGGCCGCACATTGAGTAAAGAGGCGCCCGAAGCCACCCTTCAGGTTCGGCAGAAACCCAACGTAGGTGAAGTTGATCATCTCGGCGATGGCTTCGGCAGGAGAGAGTGGCTCAAAGATCAAGGCCTCCGTTTTTCCCACTGCCTTGGTCAGCAAGACGACGTTGCGGAGGTGCAATGCTCCAGGGTTTGGTGGTGAAAGCGTCACGCGGTACTTGTCTTCGTCGGAGAAGGTCTGCTTGTGCGCCTCTGCCTCCTTGCCTAACTGAACCAGACTCTCGCGCCATAGCTTGATCCAGCCGGCGACGGGAATCACCTGCATCTCGCCCCTGTTCGCTCCCGCGGCCAGCAGACAGATGTCATCTGAGACCACCTGATGCCCGCGGTCTTCCAGCAAGGCCGCCAGCGTGCTCTTGCCCGCCCCGGAGTTCCCCAAAAACGCCGTCACGGCGCTCCCCTTGACGACGGCGCTGGAGTGCAGGGGCAGCATCCCGTTCTGGTGGCACAGAATGCCGAAAACCACGCCAAGAAGATATCCGGAGACGTCCCGCGGCGGCGCCCCTTCGGTGACTTCAATGACCACAGAACAGCCATGGCTGACGTGGTACCGTGCTGTCTCCTTGACGGTGAAGAGGGCCTCATCCGGGGCGTTAGTCCAATGCGGGCCCCAAGGCTCGCCGCCTGCGAGCACCCGGGGTGCGACGCCTCGCCGAATGGTCACGGAGAGCGCTCCTGTGCCCGGCACGCCAGCCAGCTCAGGTACATCGATCTCGGAGCGGAAGAGAAAGGGGCCGAAGCGAAACTCGTAACGCAACGTCTCCTCTGGATCTGCTTGCGACATAAACCCCCAACTGCTGCTCTTCCCGCATGATAGCGGACGGGTGGCCTTGCAGCGGCGAGCGATTTCTGACGGTAGAATCGACGCAGCCTTGGACGGAACGGACCAGAACGGACTGGGAATGAATGAGACGCAGAAGGCCTCGCGTATCGAGGCCGTCAGTTCGCTACGGGGCATGGGCCGGCTGCTCTGGCGAGCTGCCCCCGGCCAGACGGCCGCCGCTGTGCTGCTCTCCATTGTGCTATCGCTGGCGGAGGGTGTCAGCCTGGCCATGATCTTCCCGCTGCTGGCGCTCTTCGGTGACGCCTCTCATCCCGCTCCGGCCGGCCCCAAGACTCAGCTTCTTTTTCAGCTGCTCGGCTCGACGGGACTGCCGCGTGCTTGGTGGCCCGCCACGCTGCTTATCACCATCGTCGCCATCGTTGGGCTGTTGGCGCAACTGAACGGATTGCTGACGACGCTAAGGCTGGGCGTACTGCTGAAGGTACGGGGCACGCTTGGGTCGGAGATCTTTGGCGCCATTGTGCATGCGGACTGGGCCTACATCACGCGCGTTCGCGCGTCCGACCTGACCATGCATCTGACCTCCGGGCTTGACCGCGTAGGACAGATCACCAGCAACATAATCCAGGCGATCTCAAGCGGGCTGGTAGGGGCTCTGATGCTGGCGCTTGTGCTATATCTTTCGCCGCTGCTGACGTGCATTTCGCTGGTGTGCTTTGGCCTGCTGATCCCGTGGCAGCGGCGGCGGGGGCGAGAAGCATACAGAGCGGGCGCGGGAATTTCGGAGAAGACGACCGCGGTCTTCGACTCGTCCATGGAACGGTTGCAGAACCTGAAGGTGGTGAAGGCGTTTGAGGCGCAGGACACGGAGCACCGACTGTTCGACCAACGGTATGGAGCGATGCTGCGGCAACTCTCAGAAAGCGAGTGGCGCACCTCGGCATCCTCGCGCCACTTCCAGACGGTATCGTTGGTGCTGCTGTGCGGGATTACACTGCTGGGATTGGGGCCACTGCATCTGTCCACCGCGACTATGCTGATCTTCCTGTTCGCCTTTCTGCGGGCCACGCCGCGACTGACGACGCTGCAGGAGAAGTTTACGGCGATCCTGACAGATCTACCTGCATTTGGGCGGATTCAAGGGCTCTTGGCGGTGTGCGCGAACCACGCGGAGCAGGCGGGAGGCGAGGAGGCGCCGGCGCTGAGCAAGCAGCTGACGCTGGACAAAATCGGCTTTGCCTATGCGGCGGGGGGACGCAGAGTACTAGATGGGGTGTCGCTGCGGTTGAAGGCCGGAACGATCACGGCGGTCGCGGGACGCTCCGGCGCGGGGAAGAGTACCGTGGCGGACCTAGTGATGGGGCTGCTGGCGCCGCAGGAAGGAGCAATTTGTGTCGACGGGTGCGCGATTACGCGGAAGAACGCGCGAGCATGGCGGCGGAGGATCGGGTATGTGAGCCAGGACACGCTGCTGTTCCACGACAGCATCCGCGCCAACCTGCTGTGGGCCAAGCCGGATGCGAGCGAGGCGGAGTTGCTGGAGGCGCTCGATGAGGCAAGCGCGAAGTTTGTACAGGAGCTACCGGAGGGATTGAATACGGCGGTCGGCGATCGGGGAATCCGGCTATCGCATGGGCAGCGGCAGCGTATTGCGCTCGCAAGGGCGTTGCTGCTGAAGCCGGAGTTGCTGATTCTGGATGAGGCGACCAACAGCCTGGACCTGGAGAACGAAGAGGCCATTCTGAAGACGGTGCGAGGCGGCAGACGGGTGACTACGCTGCTGATCTCGCACAGGCCATCTGCGGTGCAAGTTGCGGATCGCGTGTATCTGCTGGCGGAGGGGCGGGTGAAGCGCAGTGGGACGTGGCAGGAGCTGCAGACGGAGATCTTGTCAGAGGTAGGGGCAGAGGTGGGGGCCAAGCTTCAGGAAGGCTGAAAGGTGCGCTCATGCTGGCGGATGAAGTACCCGAAGGAGAATCCACGGCAGAGGGCATCGCTAAAGCCCTGGGTGATCTGCATGGATTCCGAGCCTTCTTCCGGCCAATGCTCAAGGAGTGCGTGCATGCGGGGCTGGTCAAGGAGCCGGCAGGCTTCCGGTGAGGCGTCGTTGAGGGCGATCTGCTGGCGGAGGCCGGCTATGGCGTCGCGCATGGAGAGATTCCAGTCCGCGCCCTGCTGGCCACGGCGGGTGCGGGTGAGCGTCGAGCAGGGCAGACGATCCTTCATGGCGCGACGGACAAGCGAGCGTGGAAATCCGCCCACGACATACTGCTCGCTCGGTACAGAAAAGCAGAACTCGGCCACACGCCTGTCCGAACAGGGATCACGTACGTCAACGCCGTGGATGGCTCGATACCCTGCGTTGAAGGTGTCGACTTCATAGACCTGGAAGAGCTGCTTGCGTTCGAGCGTAGGGTCTGAGCGGTTGGGAAAGAACTCCTTGAGGACCTTTTCGCGCAAGCCTTTCTGCTCAGCCAGCGTTGGATTGATAGCGGAGTAGGAAAGATTGAAGGAGTCAGTGGAGTTGATCCGGCGGTGCAGCCATTCCGGAGCTATTCCTTCCATGGCGCGAGCGGCGGAGTTTCGCAAAGATACCAGGCCGTTCTTACGGAACAGATAGGCAGTCCTAGCGAGTCGCAGCCAATGTCCGCTTCGGAGCATCTGTGCCAGCGCTTCCATGCCGGCGTGGCTGATGGTGAGATTGCCGCGGGATGCGACGAGAAGGATATTTGCTCCACGAGCGGCGGTGGCGGCGAGAATCGCGTTGATCCAAAGGCTATTGATGCCATTTTGAATGGGCTCGTCCACTGTGCGCGAGAGCCTGGTGACAGTGGAGATGAGGTCCTGACCAGCTGAATCGACGAGAACGTGCTCGATGTTGGCGTAAAGGCGCGCGACTTCCATTGCGCCGGGACCTTCATTTGGAAGTCTCCCATGGGCACCGGTCCCGTGATACTCCTTGCGCGGAACGGCGGTGAAGCTGATAAGACGCTTGCCTTCTTTGGCAAGCTGCAAGGCGGCGGAGGTGGTCACGGACGAGCTGTCCAGGCCGGAACTGAGCTGGGAGGCAATGCGGCCGTTGCTTCTGAGGCAAGCTTTGACAGCGCGATCAAAGATTGCAAGAAGAGCCTCCGCATATTCTTCCTCCTTGCGGAAGTGGATGGGAGGGGCATCAAAGGGTCGCCAGTATGCGACGACCTGTGTGGAATGTGGTGTGACCCGCAGGATGTGACCGGGAGGAACGCGCTCCATCCCTTTGAAGTAGCTTCGGGCGGAGCTATACCGCGCAAGCACAAGGGTATCCAGCATCATCTCTTCATCCAGGCCCTGGTCTACGCCGGGCAGAGCCAGCAACCCCTTCGGCATGGAGGCAAACGCAATGAAGTCCGCGTTGCGGTGAAAGAAGAGGGGACGATGTCCCATGTGATCGCGCGCCGCAACGAGTTCCTGACGATCCCTGCTCCAAACCGCAAATGCAAATGGTCCAGCCAAGTGGTGAACACAGTCCGATCCCCATCTCTCCCAGGCGAGCATGAGAAGGGAGGAGTCGGAGATGGCTGCGAGTCGGGTTGCGTCCAGTTGAAGCTCTTCCGCCAGTTCCTCGCGATTATCCAAGCGGACATCTGCGACGAGCCAATCGTTTCCCTTGACCGAGACGACAGGCTGCTGATCAAACTCGTCTTCCGGAAGAAAGCGATGCAGGTTCCCACCCAATACAACCTGATCATCCTTACGGACGAAGCTCCGATCTGGGCCAAACATTGCTAAAGCGTCGGTTAACGCATGACCGCCCGAATCAAGGTCGATTCGGGCGGATCGTCTCCACAGCCCAAAGATGGAAGACATTGCTGAAACCCCTACTGCAAGCTGCGGGTACGAAGAGTCACTTGAGGCGAGCTATGATCTGTGGGTAGACTTGTCGTCCGTGGTGGTATAGGAGCCGGCCTGAGCTGCCGCGATCTGAGCGACTTCGATGGTGGGCTTGATCCAAGACTTTCGGTTCATCATGTAACCTCCGGACCAGTTGTAAACGAAGAGGCACCCTATGCCCACCACTGAGTGGGTATAGGGCGACGTCTTATGTCTCAAGTTGAGACTACGAACGGTGAGTGGCTTTGTCGTCGTTGGTGCTAAAGTGACCGGCCTGAGCGGCATTGATCTGAGCAACTTCGATGGTGGGCTTGGTCCAAGATTTACGGTTCATGGTGATACTCTCCCTGGGTTGAGTGTGTTACGGCGTTCTGGTCAGAGACGGAGAGGGCGGCAAGTCTCCTTCTCAGGCCGGGCACGTTGCGTACAAGAATACCCAGGACCAGATGAAGCGATTAATATGAGTATACGTCGTCAGAACGAATTGCGTAAAAAAAATTTGCATGCCCCTCTATAACCCTGAAGTCGCCAAGCAGCGGATGCGACAGCAGCGTCGTTGGGATTGCTGCCAGGAAGCAAACCACGTCAGCGAGAGTGTGAGTGGCGCGGCAAGTACGCCCCCCTCCCCGCGAAATGCGTGCAAAGTATTCCATCCATTGAAC
>CAXTRZ010000086.1:7617-9332 GCA_964246715.1 uncultured Acidobacteriaceae bacterium
GTCTGGACTTAGAGTCCACAGGGAGCTAAAGTCTTTGTCTTCGCCATTTGTTGCTGCAAAATATTCCTTCTAAGAGAGTTAGGGTTGACGGCGGTAGTGCTCGGATTGGGGTCAGGTGACTTGAGGACACGGCGACGCAACTGCAGATTTCCGCGGAATGACAACCTCATAGGCAAGGGGCTACGGCACGGGCAAGGGCGGCGGCAGTACAGCAACAGCGACTTGCTTGCTCGAAGTGAGCCGGGAGGCGGGATGAGGCGCGTGGAACGCAGAGAGGGCACGGCTGGTTTGCCGTGCCCATCTTCGTGTCTGATTCTGCGGTGAGGGACGAGGCTATTTGATGGCTTGGGTGGATTTGATGAAGTTGGCGACGTCAGAGTGGAACTGCTTGAGGATGTCCTCACGGACGTAGATCATGTGGCCGGCTTCGTAGTAGTGGTAGCTGATGTTGGACTGGAGGGCTTTGGGATGGGGAGGTGGTGCATCTCGTAGATGCCCTCAAAGTACGGAGTGGCGAGGTCATAGTAACCGCCGGCGAGCATGATCTTCATCTTGGGGTTGAGCTTCATGCGGTAGGCGAGATCGCCCATGACGTTGGTGCCGGTCTCCGTGGTGCCGGGGGCACCGGGACCGCCGGGGCCTCCACGTCCTCCCGGGGCGCGGTGGGTCATGATCCAGTTGAACTCGCCGCCGTCGCGGCCATTCATGAGGTAGGTGCTCTGTTGAGCGTACTTCAGATCCTTGTGGATGTACTCGTTGATGGCGGTGTCCCAGGCAGAGGTGATGGCGTCGGACTGGGGATCGTAGCTGGAGTTGCCGCTCATGGGATCGAGGGCGGGGCCTTCATACCGGGAGTCAAGTCGGCCGGTGGTGATGTCCTCATTGACCTTCAACTCGGCGGAAAAGGCACTGCCGATGACGCGGAGATCGGATTTGAGCAGATAATCGACGGGCAGGCCGATGTAGCCGTGGAGTTTTTCGGCCATGGCCTGGCGCTGGGAGTCCGGGAGCTCGGAGCCTTGGAGGAGGGCGGCCATGTAGTCGGTGAGGGCGAAGTGCTCGACCTCGGCGAGGAAGGGCTTGAGAGCGGGGGGCTGGTTAGGGAGCTTGTGGTGGTACCAGGCGGTTGCGGCGTAGGTGGGCAGGGCGAGGGCATAGGCCTGGTCAACGCCGGGATTGGCGTTGGGGCCGTCGACGGAGTTGTCAAAGCTGAGGATTTGGGAGAGCAGGATGATGCCGTTGAGGTCCACGCTGCGAAGGTCAGCGGCGAGAACGGCGGAGCGGGGGGTGCCGTAGGACTCGCCGAAGAGGTTCTTGGGCGAGTTCCAGCGGTTGTACTTCGAAAGGAAGCGGCGGATGAAGCGCTCGAAGGCGTGGCCGTCTGCGTCGACGCCGTAGAAGGCTTCACCCTTATTTTTGCCAAAGGTGCGGCTGAGGCCGGTGCCGGGGGCGTCGATGAAGACGACGTCGGAGACATCGAGCAGGGAGTACTCGTTGGGGACGATGGAGTACGGCGCGCCGAGCTGATGCTGGGTGTCCGGGGTGACGATCCGCTTAGGGCCGAAGGTGCCCATGTGGAGCCACATGGTGGGAGATCCGGGACCGCCGTTATAGATGAAGGTGACGGGGCGGGATGCGGCGGGGGCATCCTTCTTGAAGTAGGCGGCGTAAAACATACGCGCGGTGGGCGGGGCATCGGCGGAGTTCTCCGGCAG
>CAXTRZ010000087.1:0-3221 GCA_964246715.1 uncultured Acidobacteriaceae bacterium
CCTCGGGATCTGCTCCCGTGTCGCCGGAAGCTTCCCGTGGGCGCTTGCCCTTGTGGCCGCCTGAGCCGTCGGCGGATGCGGGCGCGTTGGGATCGTGCGGAGCTTTGCCGGGCTTGACCACGTAGACGAAGTTGCCGTTGGCGCCGGTCTGCAGGGCCGCGGCGGGGATGACGAGCGAGTTTGGGCGCTGCTCCAGCACGACGCGGACGTTGACGAACTGGTTGGGGAAGAGGGCGCCGTCCTTGTTGTCGAAGACGGCTTTGCCCTTGAGGGTGCCGGTGGTGGTATCGATCTGATTGTCGACGGTGAGCAGGGTGCCGCTGCCCAGGTGCGTGGCTTGCGAGCGGTCAAAGGCCTCCACGACCAGCTTGCTGCCGGCGCGCATGAGCTTCAGCACGGGGGGCAACTGGTCCTCCGGCAGGGTGAAGATGACGCTGATGGGCTGGAGCTGCGTGACGAGGAGGAGGCCGGTGGTGTCCGAGGCGTGGACGATGTTGCCGGGATCGACCTGGCGCAGACCGACGACGCCGTTGATGGGCGAGGTGATGCGGGTGTACGCGACGTTGACCTTGGCGGCCTGGATGGCGGCGCGGTCGGCGTCCAGGGTGCCGACGGACTGGCCGGAGTTGGAGATCTGGGCCTGCTCGGACTCCTTGGAGACAACGCCGGCTTCATAAAGGGCTTTGTAGCGATTGGCCTCCGCCTCATTGTTTTTTGCGGCCGCTTCATCCTTGGCGAGCTGGCCGATGGCCTGGGCGAGGACGGCCTCATACGGACGCGGATCAATAACGGCCAGGAGCTGGCCCTGCTTGACTTGCTGGCCTTCACGGACGTTGACGCTGAGGAGCTGGCCGTCCACGCGGCTCTTGATGGTGACGGAGTTGTATGCCGTGACTGTGCCCAAGGCGGTGTAGTAGATGGGCATGGTGCGCGAGGCAACCGGCGCGACAGAGACTGGGACGGCCCGATTGGCGGCTGCGGTGGTCTTATTGGCTTCTACCTGCTCCGTCGCCTTGTTCTGCTTGATACGCCACCAGGCGAAGATGCCGGCGGCGACGAGGATTATGACCAGCCCGACGATGCGGAGAGTGCTGCCAAGGCGGCTTGGTTCGGGGGCAGGGAGAGCCTTCTGGGCGCGGGGAGCGGGCAGCGCATGCTGCTCCGGCTCGCTGTTTGTCGTGACGTCCATGGGGGAAACCGGCATAGATATTCGTTCACCATTCCTCGGCGGGGAGGCCGATCATCGCGCTCAACTCTGAGAATAAGAGAAGCAACCTACATCAAAGGGATACAGAAGGATGACGCTGCGGACCGTGCGAATGTTTCCAGGGTTTTCTGCAGTTCTGCGGTTTCTGCCTCCTGGGTGCGAAGGTGTGGGTGCGAATGAGTCCTACGGAAGTCCCTAAGACTTATAATCTAAGCTGGCCGCGTATCCTTGTTAGTGTAGCGCGTTCGCAGAAGCGTGGGAGTGGCTGTTCTATCGATGAAGCGCGAGTGTCTCGTATGAATCCGGCGGTCGTGACTCCCGAGCGGGGCGGTGAAGCAGAGGGCGCCGTCGTGGCGAGCTCTGCGCCGTTGTGCGTGGACCTGGACGGGACGCTGGTGAAGTCCGACACGCTGGTGGACGGCGTTCTGGTGCTGGCGCGGCAGCATCCAAGGGCGCTGCTCTCGATTCCCGGATGGCTGGCGCAAGGCAAGGCGGCATTTAAGCGGCATGTGACGGAGGCGATCTCGCTGGACGTGACGGCGCTGCCGTACAACCAGCCGCTGCTCGAGTTTTTGTTTCATCAGCACGCGCAGGGACGCGCGATCTATCTGGCGACGGCGGCAGACCGAACGCTGGCGGACCGGATCGCGGAACACTACACGATCTTCTCCGGCGTGCTGGCGTCGGACGGCGCCTTGAATCTGGCCGGCGAGAATAAGCTGAGCGCGTTTCGCGCACGGTTTGGGGATGCGTTTTCGTACATCGGCAACGCAAGCGCGGACCTGCCGGCGTTAAGCCGCTGCGTGGAGCCGATGGTGGCGAATCCGACGGCGGGGCTTTCCGCGAGACTGCGGGCCGCCGGGGTAACGCCGGTGCATTCGTTCTTCGACCGGGCGAGGCCGTTCAGGGCCTGGTTGAAGGCCATCCGGCTGCATCAGTGGGCGAAGAATACGCTGATCTTCATGCCGCTGCTGCTGGCTCATGCGTGGACTGCGGCGACCGTGGTCACTTCCCTGCTGGCGTTTGTGGCGTTTGGGCTGTGCGCTTCCGCGACCTATATCGTCAACGACCTGCTGGACCTGGAGGCGGATCGGAGACACCACAGCAAGCGGCGGCGCCCGTTTGCCGCGGGCGATCTCTCCGCGCTCTCCGGATGCATGGTGGTTGCAGCATTTCTGGCCCTTTCTGCGGGGATCGTGACGCTGATTCAGCTGGTGAGCGCCCGCATGGGATTGCGACTGACGACTCCGTATGCGTTCGCGGGCTGGCTGGCGATCTATGCGGTCAGCACCTCGGCGTACTCGTTTAAGCTCAAGCGCGTGGTGTTGGTGGACGTGATTGTGCTCTCCGGGCTGTATACGATTCGCATCATCGCGGGCTCGGCTGCGACGGGCGTCGAGGTTTCGACCTGGCTGGCGAGCTTTTCGGTCTTCTTCTTTCTTTCGCTGGCGTTTGTAAAGCGTTTCGCGGAGCTTGAGGGTTTGCGTCTGCGCGAGGCTGCGCCGACGAATGGACGGGGCTATTTGCTGGCGGACATTGAGCAGCTTCGCAGCTTTGGCACCGCTGCGGCGTATGCCTCAGTGGTGGTGCTGACGCTGTATATCTCCGACCTGAACACGGAGCTCTACCACCATCCCAGGCGTTTGTGGCTGCTGGTCCCGGTGATGCTGCTGTGGCTAAGCCAGTTGTGGCTGCTGGCGGCGCGCGGGCAGCTCGATGAGGACCCGGTGGTGTATGCGATTACAGATAAGCGCAGCCTGCTGCTGGGCGTGGTAGTGATCGGGATTCTGGTGGCGGCGCTGTAAGTCGAAGGTGTAGCGCCGGCACGGGCGGTTACACTGGAACGAGCCTGCGACCTACGCTGACCAGAATGACCGACCAGACCTCTATCCCACACCTTCCCGCGTATGACGACGCGACGCTGGACTCCTCCTTTGCCGTGGTTGGAGAGGAGGGTAGCGCCGCCGCAGCCAGCGCGGGCCCCCCGGCCGTTAGCCGGCTTTTGGTGGGGCGC
>CAXTRZ010000087.1:3231-8444 GCA_964246715.1 uncultured Acidobacteriaceae bacterium
ACCGAGCGGTATCAGATCGAGATGGATGGCCGGGCCGCGGCCACGGTGGACGCCTCCTTTGCCGTGCTGCCAGAGGTGGTTCGCGCCGCCTCTGCAAGCGCGGACGCCGAGGCCTTTCGCCTGCTTTGGCTGGGACGCAAACAGGGCCGGCTGAAGCTGATCTCCGATGCGTGGCTGAAGAGTGCCCCGGCTGAGGCGCGCAAGCCGCTCGGCATGCGCTTCAACCAATTGAAGCAGCAGATTGAGCAGGCGATGGAAGCGCCTTCCGCCGCATCGGCTGTCTCTGCTCCGGCGATGGATATATCGCTGCCGGGTGTGGTGCGGAGCCCGGGGGTTCCGCATCCGCTGCTTGAGGCGATGGATCGTGTGGTGGGGGTCTTCCATCACCTGGGCTACTCCACGCAACTGGGGCCGCAGGTGGAGAGCGACTTCTATAACTTTGAGGCGTTAAACTTCCCGCCGAATCATCCCGCGCGCGACACCCAGGACACGCTGCAGATTGCCGGACAGAGTTACAAGCCCAGCCGCGACCGGCTGCTGATGCGCCCGCACACCAGCCCGGTACAGATTCGGACGATGGTGGCGCAGGCGCCGCCGCTGCGGATTGTTATTCCAGGCAAGGTGCATCGCAACGACGCGGCGGATGCGACGCACTCCCCCATCTTCCACCAGGTGGAAGGGCTGTGTGTGGACACCAACATCACCTTCTCCGACCTGAAGGGCACGTTGGATCATGCGATGCGCGCGCTCTTCGGATCGGCGGTGAAGACGCGATTTTTCCCCAGCTTCTTTCCCTTTACGGAGCCCTCCGCGGACGTGCAGATCTCCTGCATCTTCTGCGGCGGCAGCGGCTGCCGCAAGTGCAAGCACTCCGGCTGGATCGAGCTGCTGGGCTGCGGCATGGTGGATCCTGCGGTCTTCGCGGCCGTGACGGAGGAGCGGCGCAAGCTGGGGCTGGATGTGTCCGCCTACGACCCGGCGCGCGTCTCCGGCTTCGCCTTCGGCATGGGCGTGGAGCGCATTGCGATGATCCTGCATGGCGTCTCCGATATCGGCCAATTTTATTTGGGCGATATGCGTTTTCTGGAGCAGTTCGCATGAAGACGGTGGATGTGGAGAAGCTCAATCAGCAGCTTCGCGGCTTCAGTGAGGTCTTGAGGTTCGACCTCGCGCAAGCGATAGACAGCGCCTACCTCCTGCGCCTGACCTTGATGCATGAGGATGGCGCATCGCTCACCCTGGTGTGCGATGACGTGCAGAATCTTGAGCTGAACCCAGCGGGCAACGGCTTTCAGCAGATGCTGCGGTTGGAGGTTACGGATATGCGCGAGAATGGGCTGGATCGCATTCACTTCAGCGTGGAAGAGATGGAGCATGAGACGCTCTTCCTGCACTGCGCGGACATTGACGTGCAGAAGCCAGGCGCTTGAACGGGATGGATGCCTCCGAGCTCTTTCCTGTTGTGGCTACCGTGCTGGCGGCTGTGTTGGCAGCAGCGGTGGCCTGGAAGATGCGCCGGATTGCTTCCAGGGCTCTGCGGATTGCGGTGGTCGGGCTGAGTTCGCTGCTTGCAGTAGGGGCGATGCTGGTCGCTTGCGCGCTCGTCTTCTTCGACCTGAACTATACCCGTCACCTTCCTTCGCTGACCGCGCCTGATGGACGTCATATGGCCATCGCCACTTACACGGTGAACACCGGCACGGGCGTGGATGAGGCGGAGGTTGCGATTCGCACACCGTGGAACCCTTACGCGCATCGCATCTACACCGGACCCGCGCACTACACACCGGACGCAGCGACGCCGGAGCCGGAGGTGCATTGGCTGGACAGCGCGCACTTGGAGATTCGATTCCATCGCTACATGGCGGCTGATGGCTCGACTCCGGCCGCGTCGACAGGGCAGGGCTGCGCCTCCTCTGCGGATGGCATCACCATCAACTGTGTCGAGAACCTTGTCCACGCTGTGCGTTAGCCGCTTGGTTGAAGCCGCCGCGGCCGCCGGTTGGTACACTGAAGGCGCTCATCATGAAGATTCTTACGCCTTGGCTTCGCTCCTTTCTTCCTGTTCTTGATGTCGATGACGACCAGCTCGCCGAAGACCTTACCCTACGCGGGATCGCCGTGGAGGGCGTGTTTAAGAGGAACGACGCGGCCGAGGAGCCGGACGGCGCGCTCTTCGACATGGACATTACGACCAACCGCGTGGACGCGATGAATCACTATGGCGTGGCGCGTGAAGTAGCGACGATCTACAACGTGCCGCTGCATCCGCTGGACGGAAAGTTGCCGTCCGCGAGGACTGCAGCGAAGCCGTTTCCAGTGCGGATTGAGGCGACCGATCTCTGCGGACGGTTTACGGCTCGCGTGCTGCGCGGCGTCACCATCGCACCCACGGAAGGACTGATTGCACATTACTTTGAGGAGCTGGGGCAGAAGCGCATCTCGAACGCCGTGGATGTAACGAACTTCGTGTTGTTGGGCATGGGCCAGCCGACCCATGCGTTTGATCTGGACAAGATCGAGGGCGGTATTGTGGTACGGCGGGCATATGCCGGCGAGACGCTAAGGCTTCTGGACGGAACGACGCGCACGCTGCACGCGGAGGACCTGGTGGTCGCCGATGCAGTTAAGCCGCTGGCTCTGGCTGGGGTTATGGGCGGCTACGACTCCATGATTACGGCTGAGACGAAGAACATTCTGGTGGAGGCGGCGTGGTTTGAGCCGGCGACCATTCGCGCCAGCAGCCGGAGACACTTGATCCATACGGATGCGAGCCATCGCTTTGAGCGGGGCGCGGACTTTGCAACTGCGCCAGTGGCGAATGCGCTGGTGACAAGGCACATTCTGGCGGCGTGTGGCGGGACCCTCGAAGGGGAGTTGGTCGACATCGTTGTGCCTGAGCATGAGCATGCGACGGTGGGCCGTCCGGCCATTCCGCTTTCGATCGCGGAGGTGCGGAGGCACCTGGGAACGACGCTTGCCCCTAAGGGGATTACGGCGCAGTTGGTGAAGCGGTTCCTGTCCGCACTGGGTTGCAGCCTTACCGTCACAGGCGACGATGTGTACGACGTAAAGCTGCCGAGCTGGAGGCTGGACCTGACGCGCGAGATCGACTTGATTGAGGAGATTGCGCGCGTATACGGTTACAACCGCTTTGCCAACACGCTGCCTTTGCCCGGCGTGGTGATCGATCATCCGACGGCGCGCGCGGAGCGGGCGGTGCGGCAGAGGCTGCTTGCGCTGGGCTTTACGGAGGCGTTGAGTTCCACCTTCGCAAGTGCCACCGAGTCCGCATTCTTTGCTCCTGCGAGGCCTGCGGTGGCGCTGGAGAATCCGCTGAGTGAGGAGGCGGCGAATTTGAGGCCCTCGCTGCTGCCGGGCATGGTGGAGATGCTGGCGCACAATCTCAACCGCGATGTCCTGGATGTGCGTTTGTTTGAGGCGGGGGCGATCTTTACGGGCTCTGCGGCGGAGGTGCAGGAGTCGCTGTCGCTCTCATTGGGGATCACGGGCGCAACGGCTCCGACGAATCTGGCCGCCCCGGCTGACGCGGCATTTTATGAGCTGAAGGGAGCAATTGGGTCGCTGCTGAGCCTGTTTGAGGCGCCCGCAGCGGTTTTTACAAGGGAAGAGAGTGCGGGTGCATTGGAGACTGGACGAAGGGCGGCGGTGTCGCTTGCGGGCCGGCCGCTGGCGTCCTTGGGGCAGCTTGCACAGGGGGAGGCGGCTCGGCGCAAGACGCGGCAGCCGGTGTGGATTGCCGAGATCAATCTGGCTGCACTGCTGGCGTATCCGTTGCGGCGACGGACGGCGCGGGAGATCTCGCGGTTCCAGGCCGTGGAGCGGGATTTTTCATTTACCTTCCCGGATGCGGTGCGGTGGGAGCAGATTGAGGACGCGATCAAGGGGCTGGCGATTGAGGAGCTGACGAGCCTCAAGCCTGTGGAGCTTTGGCGAGATGGGAAGAAGTATCCCGGAGTCTACTCCATGCTGGTGCGGACGACCTTTCAGTCGCTGGAGCGGACGCTAGTGGATGAGGAGTTGAGCCTGTGGTCGGGCAGGATGATTGCGGCGCTGCAGGGGCTGGGCGGGACGTTGCGAGGGTAGTAGTTTGTGGGGGAATCTGGGCTGGTTCCTGCTGCGCCGACGGCCTATTTGGTGCGGGCTTATCCACTTTGAGTCCTTCTATACTTGCGATGGGGAGAGACCGCTTTGGAGACAGCCACACCCATATCGCAGGATGAATTTCAGGCGCTGGAGCAGAAGGTGCTGCGCGCGGTAGAGATTGTGAAGCGCGAGCGCGAGGCCAGGGCGGCGGTAGAGGCGGAAGCGGCCGCGCTGCGCGAGCAACTGGACGCGCTGACCGCTGCTTCCAACGCCGCTCAGGGGCAGATCACGACGTTAAGTCAGGAGCGGGAATCGGTCCGGCTGCGGGTGGAGAAGATGCTTAGCCAGATCGACGAACTGCTGTAACCACGCACCATGCTGAAGGGAGACTCATGACCGGCATCGATCGCGAACTGCAAGAGACTCGGGCGAGCTCCTCGATTGCGGTGGATATTTACGACCAGATCTATCATCTGCGGGGGACAAATGCCTTGTATATTGAGCAACTTGCATCCATCGTCGATGGGAAGATGAGGGCGGTGTCGGCGCAGGGGGGGACGGTGGACTCGCTGCGGGTGGCGGTGCTGGCGGCGTTGAACATCGCCGATGAGCTGGAGATGCTGCGGGAGCGGCATGCGGCGCTGGCGAGCATGGCGTCGCAGTCGCAGACGACGATGCGGAACCGGTCGGCGTCGCTGGCAGGGATGCTGGATGAGGTGTTGGAAGAGCCCATCCGGCGGGCGGGTTGAAGTGGGAATGAAATGAGAGGTTTACAGGGGCTTGACTTGCGGTTGCGGGCCGACGCGGGTAGTATCCAGTTCAGAAACCGGCCTGCAAAGCAGGTGGGCGAATACCGCAGGTTGAACCAACATTCATTGAACAGGGTCCCAGCTCGTATACATGGCTCGGTGTGCTAGGTCCGCCAGTCCGGAAAGCCTAAAGAGCCACGGCCGGGTCCCGCCGTCTTAGGACGGGTTCACCTGCGCTTCTGTCCACGGCCCCGCGGGTCGGTTTTGCTGTCCTCCTCCACGTTTCAGCTCACCATCGAACGATGGTCTACGTGTGGCGGAATGCAAGGCTAGCATGGTCAGGATGCAACCATACGC
>CAXTRZ010000087.1:8454-9197 GCA_964246715.1 uncultured Acidobacteriaceae bacterium
CCATACGCTGTGATGGAACCCGCTTTCTACGCGGTTTTTGTTGGTTTTGTCACGCAAAAAGTCTTTATGTATGTGGGTGCACCCTTTGGGGTGCACCCACTTTCCTGAGGGACGCGAGAGGCCTAACACCGATCTGCGCCGATTGGACTGATCGAAGATAAAAGACCGACCACGAATCTCGCGGATGACACGGATGCAAGAGCAACACGGATAGAGGGATCAGCCACCGCACGAGCAACGGCAGCAGCATGAGAAGGGGCACCGAGGTTTGATTCTGCCTACTACACTGGTCTGCCTACTACACTGGGGGGATGCATCCGGTGTTGGTTCATTTTGGACATTTTTCGCTGCCTACGTTTGGGGTGTTGACGGCGTTCGGGTTGCTGGCGGCGCTGGGGCTTTCGGAGAGGGCCGCCGGTCTGGCGAGGGTGCCAGCGGCCAAGCTGTGGGATGCGGGGTTGTTTGCGGTGATGGCGGCGTTTGTGCTCTCGCGGCTGCTGCTGGCGGCGACGAACTTCAGGAGCTTTCTGGCGTATCCGCTGCTGTTCCTGGCAGTGCCCTCGCTGACGGCAACCGGGCTGCTGTTGACGGTGATCGTGACGTTCCTATGGCTGCGGTGGAAGGGGCTGCCGGTGGATGGGACGCTGAATGCGTGGGCTCCGTGTGCGACGCTGTTGTGGGCGTTTCTGGCGCTCGGGCACTTTGCGGAGGGGTCCGATCCGGGGATGGCGACGGGGCTGCCG
>CAXTRZ010000088.1:0-9195 GCA_964246715.1 uncultured Acidobacteriaceae bacterium
GGCACTGGTCTCCGCGACAGCGTATGGGATGTTTGAGGAAGGCACACTGGCTCCAGGCCTGAGGGCCGGCAATGTCGTAGCTCGAAAGGCCGCAGTGGCTGCGGTGAAGAAGGCGCTGGAGGCGGTTGCGCTGAAGGAACGCGCGGTGACGGTGGTGATGCCGGATGCAGCGGTTCGGGTGCTGCTGCTGGACTTCGACGCGCTGCCCGCGAAGCTGGTGGAGGCGCTGCCCGTGGTGCGGTTCCGGCTGAAGAAGCTGCTGCCGTTTGATGCGGATGACGCGGTGGTCAGTTTTCAGGTGATGTCGACCAGCCGTGGCCTGGTGCGGGTGCTGGCAGTGGCAGTCCCGCAGGATGTGTTGGCGGAGTATGAGGAGTTGGTACGCGAGGCGGGATTCGAGCCCGGCGCTGTGCTGCCGAGCACGCTGGCGGCGGTGGCCGGGCTTGGCGAGGCTGAGTCCGCGGTGCTTCTGGTCAATGCGGGTGAGACTGCGGTGACGACGGCGATCGTGCAAGGTGGAGTGTTGTTGCTGCATCGGACGGTGGACTTGGCAGCGGAGGGCGTCCACGAGATTATGGCTGCCGCCGCAGCCGCGCCGGTGCTGGAGGTTCCGGCGGAACTGCTTGCGCTTCCGCTGGTCGACGTGGAGAGTACGGCCGGGGAGTGGGCGCGGCAGGAGCCTATGAGCGGCTATGGCGTGATCGACGACCATCGGCTGAGCGAAGCCGAGCGGCTGTCGCGCGAGGCCGAGTCCGACCGGCTCGCACGGGAGATTGAGGCCGAGGCCCTGGCCGAGGCAGTCGCCGAAGATGCACGGTTGCCACCCGACGAGCGCATGGCCGCGCCGGTGGATCGCTTTGAGGTGGATCTGCTGGCCTCTCGGCTGACCGCGGCTGCTCGCGAGGTCACGCAGGCGGTGAGCGTTGCGGCGGCCTACTTTGAGGACACGCTAAAGAGCTCGCCCGGAGTGGTGATCTCGGCCGGGACGATGGGCGCGGGACGCCTGGGCGGCCTGCTGATCGATGCCGGCATCAGCGAGGGCGACCTGCAGGTGCGCGAGATGGTTGAGCCGGCGATGTTGACTGGAGGAGCGACGACGACGCGCGTGCCGCGGGAGTGGATGGCAGGCGTCTGGGGAGCGCTGCGAAGCTAATGAAAGACGAGATGACACGCTGATGCGGATTTCCATCAATCTTGCAAGCCGGCCGTTTGTGGAGTTGCGGCCGCTCTTTGCCCGGCTTCGCCTGGCGATGGGCGTGCTTGCGCTGCTGGCCGTCGGGTTGGCCCTTGGCGCCCATGCGCTGGACGAACGCGCCCGCCAAGCCGGCGCCCAGATGAACGCGCTCAAGGCCCAAACCACCGCCGCCGAGAATGAGCGCACGCGCAATGAAGCCCGCATGCGCCAGCCGCAGAACAAGGCCGTGCTCGACCGCAGCATCTTCCTGAACGAGCTCTTCGCGCGCAAGAGCTTCAGTTGGACGGCGACGATGATGGATCTGGAGCGCGTTCTTCCGGTGGGCGTGCAGGTGACGAGTATCGAGCCTGTCATCACCAAGGAAGGCGACGTGAACATCCGCCTGCGTGTCAGCGGCGACCGTGATCGCGCCATCCAACTTGTTCGCAACCTGGAGGTGTCACAACGCTTTGTCGCTCCGCGTCTCTCCGGTGAGTCTGCCCTGACGGCAGATAAGGCGAAGGCGATCGGCCAGTTCCAGAACGTGAGTGCGGTCGGCGGGCAGCCGGTGGGCAATGGCGTAGAGTTCGAGATCTTCAGCGGCTACAACCCGCTGACTTCCGTGGCAATGCCGCCCTCTAGGATGCGGACTTCGACAGAGCAGGGTGGGCTGTCGACGAGCGGCGTGGTTCAGCACGATCGTTATCCGAAGGCGGTGGCACGATGAGTGCGCTGATGAGTTCCAGGCCGAAGGCGATGACGTTGAATGTAGTCGAGCGGACCAGGGGCGTGCTCAGTCCGTTGAATCTGCACTGGGCTGGCGTGGCGTTGCTGGGTCTGGTCAATCTTTACCTGCTTATCCATATGGGGATTGCGTGGCGGGCCGCGGCCAACCAAGACGCAGATGCGCTGGCTGCGCAGCAGGTGCAGTTGAAGGCCGCGCAGATCGCGGCCAGACCGCTGCAGGGGCTGGACGTCAAGCTGAAGAATGCGAGCAGTCAGGCGGACGAGTTCTCGCTGGAGCGGCTTCCGATCAACTACTCCGAGGTTGCGACTGAGATGGGTGTGCTCGTCAAGCGCAGTAACGTCCATCTGACTCGCGTTCAGTATGCGCAGAGCGCGGTTGAGGGCGATGCCGCGGGGCAGTTGACCCAGGTCCTGATGGACGCGGGTCTCAGCGGAGATTACCGCTCACTGGTCACGTTCATCAACGGGCTGGAGCGGGACAGGGTCTTCTTTCTCATTACGGGCATCTCGCTGAACGGCCAGCAGACGGGACAGGTCAATCTGCGCATCCGCATCGTGACTTATCTTCGTGGTTTGGGTTCGGCCGAGGAGATGGAGAAGGTCCAGATGCTTCCAGCAGCGGCAACCACTCCCGCAACCGCTGACAGAGGTGCGCCATGAAGGTTGGAACCGAGAACAAGCGGCAGACGCAGATCGCGGTCGTGGCAGGGGTGCTTGCGCTAGGCGCGCTCTACCCGTTATACAACGAGCTCTTCGGCGGACCCTCCGCACCGGCAACGCCACTGCCGCCCGTCATTCGGGATGCGACGCCGGGCGTAGCCGGAGGAACGGTGCGGGCCGGCGCAGCTTCCACAGCCAAGGGCGTCACCGCGCCTCCGGGCTTTGTGGTCGGCGGGGAGAAGGCGGCGCAAAAGGTGGGCGTAGGGGGCGCGCAACTGGATCCCACGCTGCATATGGAGGCGATGCTAGTCACCGAGGGGCTGGTGTACTCGGGCTCCGGACGGAACATCTTTGCCGCAGGCTCAGTGCCGCAGGAGACGGTCAAGGTGGAGGTTGCCAAGGCGCCAGCAAGGCCGCTCGTGCAAATAGCGCAAGCTCCTTCCGGGCCTCCACCTGTGCCTCCTCCACCGCCGATTAACCTGAAGTTCTTCGGCACCACCACAACGGCAGCCGGGGTGCGGCGCGCCTTCCTGCTCAACGGGGACGATGTCTTTCTCGCTTCGACCGGGGATGTGGTGCAGCGACGGTATCGCGTCGTGTCCATCTCCGCGAACTCCATCCAGGTCGAAGATATTCCCAACACGAACAAGCAGTCGCTGCCCCTGCAGCCCAATTGAACATGATGAACGAGACCAGACGACAATCCGGCGCAGAAGGACGAGACGAGGGCTTTATGCTGATCGCGGTAGTGGTCGCGGTCTTCCTGGTGCTGCTGGCGCTCAGCGTGGCCGCGCCTCGCTTGGCCTTGCAGTTGAAGCGCGACCGGGAGGTGGAGACCGCGCACCGCGCCAACCAGTACGTGCGTGCCATCCGGATGTACTACAAGAAGTTCCAGAGCTATCCAGCCTCGATGGAGGCACTCAAGAAATCCAATAACCAGCGATTTCTGCGCCAGGAGTACGTCGATCCTCTCACCGGCGAGAAGGACTGGAAGCTCATCCACGTCGGCCAGAACAAGACCAAGGTCAAGGGCTTCTTTGGCGAGGATCTGCCGGGTTTGACGGCGGGTCTGGGGTCTGCGGCGGGACTGAGCTCCAGCGGAACGAGCGGGTCGGCGTCTGGGTCCGGCAGCTCGGCCTTTGGCGCAAGTCCAGGCTCAAGCTCGGGAGCAGGAACTTCAACCCCGGCGGGATCTTCGTCGGCGGGAAGCACGAATGCCGGCGGAACGGCTGGAGCTGCAGGCGGCTTCGGCGCGAGCGGGTCGACGTCCGGTTCAGGTTTTGGAACGGATTCTGGCTTTGGGAGCAGCTCGCTGGCGGGTACGGGCGGACCATTCATAGGCGTCGGTGTGCCCAGGAGCGGCGATGCCATGATTGTGGTGAACGAGCAGACGAACTACCAGGACTGGGAGTTTCTCTACGATCCGCGGATTGAGCAGATGTATGCGAAGGGCAACCTGTTGGGCGGTGGCGTGGGAGCGAGCGGGTCAAGCAGCGGGCTGGGCTCCGCGGGCAGTTTGGGCAACGGATTTGGAAGCGGCAGTGGGACGAGTGGGACTGGATCGCCGGGCACGGGTACAAGTACTCCGACTACGCCGCCGTCCACTCCTCCATAGCTTAGATTCCGGTGAGCATCTCGGTGCGGGGATCGTCCGGATTCAGGGTGGCGAACTCGCGGAGAATCTCCTTGGAGCGCTCGTCCTGGATGCGCGGGACGACGATCTTGACTTCGACGATCTGGTCGCCGCGCTGGCCTTCACGTGAAGCGGAAGGAACACCCTTCTCGCGCAGACGCAGCTTTTGTCCAGTCTGCGTGCCGGGAGGAATCTTCAGTTGGGTGCGCCCGTCAATGGTTGGAACATCGACCTTGGCTCCGAGGGCGGCCTCGCTGATGGTGACGGGGACGGTGGCATAGATGTCGTCCGCGGTGCGGGTGAAGAAGGGATGCGGGCCGGCCTTGATGATGAGGTAGAGATCGCCGTTTGCGCCGCCGTTGGTGCCGGCATTGCCTCTGCCGGCAAGGCGGATGCGTTGGCCGTCACGAGTGCCGGGCTTGATGCGGAACTCTAGCGGCTCGCGCCGGGTAACGACGCCCGCTCCGTCACAGGTAGCGCATGAGCTGGAGACTTCGCCGGTGCCGCCGCATCGCGGGCACTGGATGTTGAACTTCATGCGTCCGCCCATCTGGGTGACTTGGCCGGAACCGTGGCACTCCGGGCACTCCGTTGGGCCGCCGGTGGTGGATTTGCCCTTGCAGGTGGGGCAGACCTCCTGGCGTTCAATCTCAAGCCGCGTGGTGCCGCCGCGGACGGCGGTCCAGAAGTCGATAGCGACCTGGTACTCCAGATCGGTGCCGGGCTGGGGGCCTCGTTGCGCCGCCTTGCCGCCGCCGTTGAACATGCCGGAGAAGATGTCTTTGAAAGAACCGCCGAATCCGCTTTGATCGGCGCGGGGCTGTCCTTTGCCGGGGGCGGCGAAGTCCGAGAAGTCGAAGCCGCCAAAGTCAAAGGGAACCTCCTGGCCTCCGTAGGAGCCGCGTGTGCCGCGGGGCGGTGCGGAGCCAAAGGGGCTGCCGGCGTACTCGCCGCGAGCTGCCGCCTCTGCTGTGGCGGGGTCGATGGAGTCCGAGTAGAAGCCGAGTTGGTCGAAGATCTTACGCTTCTTATCGTCGGAGAGGACGTCGTTGGCCTCGGAGATCTCCTTGAACTTTTCTTCCGCCTTCTTGTATCCGGGATTGACGTCCGGATGGTACTTGCGCGCGAGCTTGCGGAAGGCCTTGCGGATCTCATCCGAGGTGGCCGTCTTCTTTACGCCGAGCGCCGCGTAGTAGTCCTTATTCTGGGTGGGTGGCATGGAGCTCTCCAATGTTTGTTACTGCTTGTTGCGCGGCCTGACTTCCTTGCGGATCTGTTTGAGGGATGTGTCCTGAATGAGGCTTAGTTCGTAGTGAATCTGCAGATTCATCCAAAAGTCCGGCGATGTTCCGAAGTAAAGCGAGAGACGATACGCGGTATCCGCCGTGATGCCTCGCCGTTCGTTCACAATCTCCGAGATGCGCGTGGCAGGGACGCGTAGTGCCAAGGCGAGGGCGTTCGCGCTGAGGTTCAGAGGGACGAGAAACTCTTCGCGCAACATCTCTCCGGGATGAACGGAACTCAGGCGCTTTGTCTTGTCGCGATCGACGTTCATGGCATACCGGTTCGTTCCGTCCATTGTACCGCGTATAACGCTCAGCGTTCAACGGGCCGCATGGGATATGTCTACTTGCTCTGGCAGGTAGGGCACCAGAAGAGATTGCGTGACGCCATAATCTGGGTCTTGATGGCGGTGCCGCAGATAAAGCAAGGCCGGCCATTGCGGCGATAGACGTAATGAGCCTCTTCGTCAAGGGCCTCGCCCTTCTTGTGAGGGCGGTCCGCGGGTTTGGTGGTGATGATGCGGCGATCGACCATGGCGTTCGGCATAAGGGCTTCGGCATCCTTGTAAAGAGCCTTGAGGGCCTCTGCAGGAATGTCATTGCCTGGGCGAAACGGGCTGATGCGAGCGCGGAAGAGAAGCTCCGCGCGGTAGATGTTTCCCACTCCGGCGAGGATAGACTGATCCATCAGAAGCAAGCCAATGGCCGTCTTGCGGGCGGCGATGCGCTCCACCATGTGAGTCGGCTTATCGTGATTCAGCGGATCGGGACCGAGGCGATCGAGCAGCGTTTGCCACTTCGCTTCGGTCCAGAGGCTGCAGTCGGTTGGGCCGCGAAGTTCGAGCCAATCTTGCTTCGTCCAGATGCGCAGACGCAGGGCTCCGCGAGGCTCCGGCATGGGCGGATGGCCTTCCGTAAAGTCGCCATAGAGGCCCATGTGGATGTGCAAAATGCGGCGCTCGCCTTCAATCTTGCCGAAGTCATACCCAAGGTGCTTGCCTACGGCGGTGACTTTGACGAGAGTGCGTCCGTCCAGCAGCGGAGCCTCGAGAAAGCGGCCCTGCGGCGAGTCGATGCGAACCTTCTTTCCGGCAAAGACTTCATGGTGAAGGTTGGCCCAGCGATGAAGCTCATTTCCTTCAGGCATCGTTGGGCTCCTGACGAATGGGTACGGTTTCAGGCTCACCCTGGAGTTCACGAACGACCTCGCGAGCCATCTCACGGGCGACCTCACGTGTAGGAGCGTTGCGCGTGCGGCGAGGGCGCCCGCCAGATTCAAGCTCGTAACGGTAGTGATCGATAATGCGGTCCGGGGTCCAGAGAGCCCAATGGTTGGCGTTCTTCTCATGCATGCGCTTGAGCTGGATCTCGTCCATCTTGCGCATCAGGCTTTGCAGGTCGTTGTAGTGCTCGGCGTAGGCGGAGTCTGGCGACTCGATCAGCTGCTGGAGATCAACGTAGACGGGCTGGGCCCACTCGTAGAAGGTGTGCCAGACATCATAAACGTCAAGGTGGCCCTTGTTGACAAGGAGCGAGAGATGCTCGTAAAAGTCCAGAACCTCAAAGACGCTGACGGGCGGGTTTTCAAGCTCCCATGGCAGAAGCGATGGGGCATCGCCCTCGTTGATCTGCAAACGGGCTTGAGCTAATCGGCGACGCGCGGCTACGAAGTTTTCTGAGAGAAAGAATGCCAGTTGTTTCTCCAAATTTGCGACGGAGCGGTACTCGCGCTCATGACGAAGCTGAAGGCCGGCGTATGAGATGGCGCCCACACTGGTCAGAACGAGGCAGGTGTTGGCCAGAGCTTCGACTTCAGTCCAATTGATGAGCATTGAGGAGAGGAAAGCTGGGGGTCCACGTCTCACCCAGAGGAGCTCTGAGATGAGGCTTGACGAGGGGAACCCTACTGTTGCTTTGATGCAGGAAAGGGTTCAGTTCCAAACCTGAGACGCTTTGATGGCCTCGATGGCAAAGGTCTGGTCCGGCTCCATCTGGCGCATCTTGTGGGCAAACTGTTCGGCTTCGCTCTTGGTATCGAACATCATCCGGTTATAGAGCTGGCCGGCACGAAGTTGATCACACTTCCACATGGTCTCAGTCATTGGCTTGCCTCCTTGGAGATGGTGAGCGATCGCTGTTCGGATCCGGTGGACCGCTGGATCTTTCTTAGACCCCTACTCATTGTGGAAACACTGTTCTGCTGCATTTGACGCGCGAATCTTCTAAATCGGCGCGACATATCTTTTGAGAAAGTGAAGGGGGTGCTCCAGATGGAACGCCCCCTCTAGTTGCTGCTGACAGGACGCATATGCGCTCCGTCAGGTTCAATGCTCAAACGTTTGCTTACTTCTTATCGACGTCCACGTACTCGGCATCAATAACACCTTCATCGTGCTTGTGTGCCTCTTCCGTGGTACCAGCGGCGGCTGCTCCGCCTTCCGTAGAGGCTTCAGCCGAAGAGGCCTTGTACATCGCCTCCGCGAGCTTGTGGCTGGCGGACTGCAACTTATCCTTAGCCGCGTTCATCTCGGCCGCGGAGGGGCTACCGGCGAGGGTCGACTTGGCTTCGGTGAGCGCGGACTCGACCTCCGTCTTGTCCGAGGCCGCAACCTTGTCTCCGCTGTCCTTCAACATCTTCTCAATGTTGTAGACCAGCGAGTCCAGGCCGTTGCGGGCTTCGACCGCGTCACGCTGCTCCTTGTCCTCCGCCGCGTGCGCCTCGGCATCCTTCGCCATGCGCTCCACCTCTTCCTTGCTCAGGCCTGAAGAGCTGGTGATGGTGATCTTCTGGTCCTTGCCGGTGGCGCGATCCTTTGCGGTTACGTTCAGGATTCCATTGGCATCGATGTCGAAAGTGACCTCAATCTGCGGAACGCCGCGCGGCGCGGTGGGAATGCCGCCGAGCTTGAACTTGCCCAGTGTGCGGTTCTGCGCGGCCATGGGACGCTCGCCCTGCAGCACATGGACCTCAACCTCAGTCTGGTTGTCCGCCGCGGTGGAGAAGGTCTCCGTCTTCTTGGTCGGGATGGTCGTGTTGCGGGTGATCATGCCGGTGGCCACGCCGCCCATGGTCTCAATGGAGAGAGTCAGCGGAGTGACATCCAGCAAGAGCAGGTCCTTGACCTCACCGGCGAGAACGCCGGCCTGAACCGCCGCGCCAATGGCCACAACCTCATCCGGGTTGACGCCCTTATTGGGCTCCTTGCCAAAGAGATCCTTCACCAGCTTCTGGATGGCCGGCATGCGGGTCTGGCCGCCAACGAGCACGACCTCGTTGATCTTGGAGGCGTCAATACCCGCATCCTTCATGGCCTGCTTGCACGGACCGACCGACTTCTGCAGCAGGTCGTCCACCAGCGACTCGAGCTTCGAGCGGGTGAGGTTGCGCACCAGGTGCTTCGGTCCGGAGGCGTCCGCGGTGATAAACGGCAGGTTGATCTCGGACTCCTGCGCGGTGGAAAGCTCAATCTTCGCCTTCTCCGCCGCATCCTTCAGGCGCTGCAGAGCCATCTCATTGCCCTTGGCAGTCAGGTCCAGCCCGGTGTCGGACTTGAACTCGCCGATCAACCAGTCCACGATGCGCTGATCGAGATTATCGCCGCCCAGGTGGGTGTCGCCGTTGGTGGACTTCACCTCAATCACGCCCTCGCCGACCTCCAGCACGGAGACGTCGAACGTGCCGCCGCCGAAGTCGTACA
>CAXTRZ010000089.1:0-9070 GCA_964246715.1 uncultured Acidobacteriaceae bacterium
CTCGCCAATCAGCGTGGTGAAGATCTCCTCGGTGGCGGCGATGTCCTCGAGCTTGACCTGCATCAGGGTGCGGCGTTCGGGGTCCATGGTGGTCTCCCAGAGTTGCGGCGCGGTCATCTCGCCCAGACCCTTGTAGCGCTGGACCTGATACTCCTTCCGGCCCTGCTCGATGACATACTCGAAGAGCTCGCGAGGAGTCTTCTTTTCTACGGGATCCTGGCTGGCGCGGCTGTTGCGCTTGCCGGGCTTGGCTTCGGCCATCGTGCCGGGAGCGGAGGCGATGGTCTCGTTCACGCCCTCTTCCTGCGCGATCTCGTCAGCCTCATCCAGCGCGGCCTGGGAGACGGCCTCGGCTTCTTCCGCGCTGCCTACAGCCGGCGTTGAGGCGGCAGCCTTGGGCGCGTAGGAGATCAGGAACGGCCCTTGTAGCTGCGCCTCAATCTGCGCGTACTTGCCCAGCAGCAGCCGGCTTTCGGCGGCGTTAGCCAACGCCCAATCGATCTTGCGCTCCGCGCCCTGTGCGTCCGTGAAGCTGATGGACCAGGTCTGGTGCTCCTCGTCGAAGACGGGGTCGCCGACGGAGCGGAACTGCGCGTCGTGCGCGATGGCCTCAAGCCTCGTCTTCATCTGCACGAGTTTGGGTGGCGCTTCGCCGGTCGCGCTCTGGAAATCTTCCTTGCGCGCGGGCAGGTGGTCCTTGTGCGCAAAGAGTTGCACAAAGTCATAGAGCGCGGTGTCGTTGCGCAGGCGCTTGGAGACCTTGTCGAAGAAGCCGAGGAACTCGTTCAGGCGGCCGATGTACTCAGTCAGCGCCGCGCCTTCAAGCTTTGCACCAGGCTTTCCTTCAGAAACAGGGCCGTAGGTCAGGATCATGCCGTCGGAGGCGCGCTTGACCATAACATCCACGTACTCACGCTCGTCCTTGATGTACTGCTCGAACTTGCCCTTTTTGATGCGGAAGAGCGGGGGCTGCGCGATGTACACATGGCCGCGCTTGATCAACTCCGTCATGTGGCGGAAGAAGAAGGTCAGCAGCAGCGTGCGGATGTGGGAGCCGTCGACGTCGGCGTCCGTCATCAGGATCAGCTTGCCGTAGCGCAGCTTGGCCGCGTCGAAGTCATCCTTGCCGATGCCGCAGCCAAGCGCGGTGATCATGGCGCGAATCTCTTCATGGCCCAGCATCTTGTCGTAACGAGCCTTCTCGACGTTGAGGATCTTGCCCTTCAACGGCAGGATGGCCTGGAACTTGCGGTCGCGGCCCTGCTTGGCCGTGCCTCCGGCGGACTCCCCCTCGACCAGGTAAAGCTCGCAACGCTCCGGCATGCGCTCGCTGCAGTCGGCCAGCTTGCCGGGCAGGCCGCCGCCGTCCAGTGCGCCCTTGCGGCGGGTCAGGTCGCGAGCCTTGCGCGCGGCCTCGCGGGCACGCTGCGCGTCAATGGCCTTGTTGATGATCTTCTTGGCGATCTGCGGATTCTGCTCCAGAAAGGCGCCAAAGCGCTCGTTGACGAAGGCCTGCACGATGCCGGCGATATCCGAGTTGAGTTTGCCCTTCGTCTGGCCTTCAAACTGCGGCTGCGAGAGCTTGACGCTGATGACCGCGACGATGCCTTCGCGCACGTCATCGCCGGAGAGCTGCTCGGCTTCCTTGAACAGGCCCAGCGACTTGCCCGCGGCATTGATGGTGCGCGTCAGCGAGGTGCGGAAGCCGGAGAGATGCGTGCCGCCGTCAACGGTGTTGATGTTGTTGGCAAAGCTGAACTCGGTGATGGAGTAGGCGTCGTTCCATTGCATGGCGATCTCGATGGCGACGTTGTCGCGCTCGGCCTCCATGTAGATGGGCTTCTCATGCAGCACCTGCTTGCCCTTGTTCAGCAGCTTGATGAACTCGGCGATGCCGCCCGCGTACTTGTACACCTGGGTCTTGGCGTCGCCGGTCTTGGTGTCGGTGGCGCGCTCGTCCGTCAGCGTGATCTCAATACCCTTGTTGAGGAAGGCGAGCTGGCGTAGGCGA
Source organism: uncultured Acidobacteriaceae bacterium (assembly GCA_964246715.1). Classification (GTDB taxonomy): domain Bacteria; phylum Acidobacteriota; class Terriglobia; order Terriglobales; family Acidobacteriaceae; genus Edaphobacter. Next base: position 2,012 of record CAXTRZ010000089.1, read on the forward strand.
TTAGCGAGCGTATCGAAGTTGTACTCGGTGACGGAGAAGATGGTCTTGTCGGGCAGGAAGTGCACCTTGGTGCCCTTGCGTGTGCTGGCGCCCATGCGGCGCAGCTCGCTGATAGGATCGCCCTTGCTGTAGTCCATCTCCCAGGCGTAGCCGTCCCGCCAGATCTCAACGTCGAAGGCTTCGCTCAGCGCGTTGACGCAGCTGACGCCCACCCCGTGCAGGCCGCCGGAGACCTTGTAGTTGGAGGCGTCGAACTTGCCGCCCGCGTGCAGAATGGTGAGCACAACTTGCACGGCGGGCATGGTCACGCCGTTGATGACCTTGTTGTCGACAGGAATGCCGCGGCCATCGTCCACGACGGTAATGGAGTTGTCCACGTGGATAGTGACGTCAATGCGGCTGGCATGGCCGGCCAGCGCCTCGTCGACCGAGTTGTCCACGACCTCATAGACCAGGTGGTGCAGCCCCTGCTCGCCGGTCGAGCCAATGTACATCGCGGGCCGCTTGCGCACGGCGGCTAGACCCTCCAGCACGGTAATATTCTCCGCCGAGTACCCCGCGGCCTGGGCGGCGGCGGTGTTGGCGAGAGCATTGAGATCGTCAGGCGGAAGCGGCTGGTTGGGGGTCGATGCCATGAAGTCTTCGGTATCTCCGTTTACGTTCGTTGGAAGGCTTGCGAACTGTGTCTGACGACGTAAAACCTGCGTCAAATCAGCGCTTTCGCGCTTTTCCGACCTTTTCGAGTATACCACGCGGCAGGGGCCGAACTCTGCCGTTAACATGTTGCAGCGCCATCCATTTAGGTCTTGCGCGTGACGGGTGGAACGGGCATCTCCGGGGTGAGCGTGGGGCGCTTCGTATGCCAATCGGTGGCGCGCTCATAGGCGGCGGCCAGAGCCAGCACACGAGCCTCCGAAAAGCGCGGCCCGGCGATCATCAGGCCGATGGGCAGGCCCGTCGACGAGAAGCCGCACGGAACAGAGATGGCCGGGATTCCCCAGATGTTGAACGGGCTGGTGTTTGTGTCCGGCTCCGGCTCGCGCGGCTCAGGCTTCTCCTCGCGGTTCAGCGACTCCTGAATGGTGCGCGGGTTCAGGCGCATGGTCGGTAGCGCCACCAGGTCGCAGGCGCTGAACGAGTCGTCGATGGTCTTGCGCGTGCGGATGAGATCCCAGTTAGAGGTGATGTAATCGATGATCTTCTCCGAACACGGCTCGCCGGTCACATCGTTCATCGACTTCTGCGCGCCCTCCAGGCTCTGCCGGATGGAGAGTGAGTAGCGCTGAGCGTTGTGGCGGAAGAGCTCCAGATGGTAGGCCTCTCGCTCCGCGCCAAGCGAGAGCGCGTTGAAGCCTCCTACCGCGGGCAGGTACATGTCATGCACGCCGGCAGTCATCTTCACGAGGACCTCAACGGCCGCGTTGACGGCGGCCTCAACGTCAGGATCGAGGAAGTCGAAGAACGGCGCCCGTGGGATTCCGATACGCAACTTGGCGACGTTGACCTTGCGCATGGAGACGATGTAGTCCTCCGCCGGATGCTCAATGCTGGCCACATCCAGCTTGTCGTACCCGACCATCGCGTTCAGCATCAGCGCGGCGTCCTCCACCGTGCGCGTCATGGGTCCGCAGTGGTCCAGCGAGTAGGTCAGCGGCACAATGCCGCGGATGGAGACCAGTCCGTACGTCGGCTTCAGGCCCACCATACTGCAGTACGCCGCGGGCATGCGGACAGACCCGCCCGTATCCGTGCCCAGCGCGCCGAAGGCCATGCCGCTGATGACCGCTGCAGCCGAGCCGCCGGACGAACCCGCCGGAATTCGGTCCAGTGCCCACGGGTTGCGCACCGGGCGAAAGTAGGTGGAGGCGGAGGTGTGGCCGTTGGCGAACTCGTGCATATTCGTCTTGCCCAGCACGACGACGCCGGCGAGCTTTAGCCGCCGCACGATCTCCGCGTCTTCCGTGGGGACGCGGTCATCAAAGACCTCTGAGCCGGCGGTGGTGCGTATCTCCGCGGTGTCGATGTTGTCCTTCAACGCAATGGGAATGCCGTGCAGCGGGCCGCGAAAGTGTCCGGCGGCGGCCTCTTTATCGAGCACGTCCGCCTGCGCCAGCGCCTGCTCATGCAGCACGGTGATGTAAGCATTAACCTTTCCGTTGTAGGCCGTGATGCGGTCCAGGCAAGCCTGCGTCAACTGCCGCGAAGTTGCCTCCTTGCTGCGGATCCGGGCCGCGGCCTCGGTTAGGGAGAGATCGAAGAGCGGCGTGCCAGCAGGCGCTAGCGACGAGGGTCGAAACGTCTCTGGCTCTTCGGATGCGGCGGGAACAGCGTTCAGGGGAGCAGCCGCAACCGCGGCGCCGGCAAGCAGAAAGTTACGACGATTCATGAACTCTCCCGCAGCAGATTGGTGAAGCGACAAAAACGCGATAATTGTTGTTACTAACGCGACAACGCCAGCAGGGCCGCCTCAATCTGATCCAGCCCCCAGGCCAGGTCCGCTTGTGAGATCATCAGCGGCGGAGCCAGGCGGATCACCGTATCGTGTGTCTCCTTGCAGAGCACGCCGCGCTCCTTCAGCGCCTCGCAGACGGGCCGCGCCTGTACGTTTAACTCCACGCCGATCCATAGCCCCTTGCCTCGAACCTCGACAACATGCGGACTCTTGATCGCCCGCAGCCGGTGTAACGCATAGGCGCCCAGCGTAGCGGATCGGCCGCAGAGGTCCTCGTCCACCAGCACCTTCAGCGCGGCTCGAGCGACGGCGCACGCCAGCGGATTGCCTCCAAAGGTGCTGCCGTGGTCGCCCGGCGTGAAGACGCTTAGAATCTCGCGCGAGGACAGTACCGCAGAGACGGGGTAAAAGCCGCCGGAGAGCGCCTTCCCGATGATGCAGACATCCGGGCGGATGCCCTCATGCTCAAACGCGAAGAGCTTGCCCGTGCGCCCCAGTCCGGACTGGATCTCATCGCACATCAGCAGGATGTCGTGCTCGTCGCAGAGCGCGCGCAGCTCCCGCAGGTAGCCCGCCGGCGGCACCACAATGCCGGCCTCGCCCTGTACCGGCTCCACCAGGATGGCGACGGTGTTGGGCTTGATGGTGGCGCGCATGGCCTTCGCGTCGCCGAACGGCACCTGCCGGAAGCCGGCGGGGAACGGCCCAAACCCGCACTTGTACTGCGACTCTGACGAAAACCCAACGACCGTAATCGTCCGGCCATGGAAGTTGTTTGTGGCAACCAAAATCTCGCCCGTGCCCGCGGGCACGCCCTTCACCGTCTGGCCCCACTTGCGCGCGGCCTTGATGGCCGTCTCCACGGCCTCGACGCCCGAGTTCATGGGCAGCGCCACCTCAAAGCCGGTCATCGCGTTCAGGTCCCGGAGCAGCAGTGGAATCTGGTCGTTGCGGAAGGCGCGGGAGGTCAGCGTCACCTTCTGCGCCTGCTCGATCATCGCCGCCAGAATCGCCGGATGGCAGTGGCCCTGATTGACGGACGAGTACGCGGCCAGGAAGTCCAGATAACGCCGCCCGGAAGTGTCCGTCACCCACGCGCCGGAGGCACGTTCGATCACGACATCCAGCGGATGGTAGTTGTGCGCGCCGTAACGGTCTTCGAGCGCAATCAACTCGGCGGGCGTCAGCGTTTCGGTCTGTTCGGCTTCCAAAGCGGCGGTCTGCATGGGGGGACGTCGCTCCTCAAGGTCTACTGAAGGCCTGCAGCACTCTGAATTGGCCCTGTTCCTTCAGTCTAGCCGACCCCCGCGGCAAAGGATACCCAGGAAGGTACCCGTGTCTGGGCGCACAGGAGTCATGAGCCTTCCACGGGCCTGCATCACGTACTCTGGAGCGGATGAAAACGTCTGGAATAAAGAAGTCTGGCACGAAGAAGAATAAGGGCAAGCTGCGCATCGGAGTGCTGTTCGGCGGCAAGAGCGGAGAGCATGAGGTGTCGCTGCTCTCGGCGGCCTCCATCCTGAAGGCGATCGACCGCAAAAAGTATGAAGTGGTGCCCATCGGCATCACCAAGCACGGCTATTGGTTGGGCGGCGAGCCCGCAAAGCAGCTCCTAGCGGGCGAGGCCACCGCCCCGGCGCTCGAAATCCAGGCAAGCGAGGAAACCGGCGTCGTCATGGGTATGCGGGAGCAGTCCGGCAGCCTGACCGGCTCGCTGGACCTGATCTTTCCCGTCCTGCACGGCACATTTGGGGAAGACGGCACGATTCAGGGTCTGCTGGAGCTCGCGGACCTGCCCTACGTCGGCTCCGGCGTTCTGGGCTCCGCCGCCGGCATGGACAAGGACGTGATGAAGAAGCTCTTCGCCGCCGCCGGTCTGCCGCAGACGCCGCACGTCACCTTGCTGCGCACGGAGTGGAAGGACAACCCCGCGCGCTGCCGCAAGCAGATCGAGCAGGCGCTCGTTTATCCCCTCTTCGTCAAGCCGGCGAACCTGGGATCGTCCGTGGGGATCAGCAAGGTGCATGACCGCAGCGAACTCGCCGCCGCCGTGGATCTGGCCGCCGGCTTCGACCGCAAGCTCGTCATCGAGCAGGGCGTCGGAGGCGCGGGCGTCAAGCCGCGCGAGCTCGAAGTCGCGGTGCTGGGCAACGATCGTCCCGAAGCGTCGGTAGTCGGCGAGATCGTCCCAGCCAAGGAGTTTTACGACTATGAGGCCAAATACCAGCTCTCCGGCCCGGATGAGTCGGTTTGCCTCATTCCCGCCAAGCTCAGCGCACAGGAGCGCAAGCAGATCCGCGAGATGGCCCTGCTCGCCTTCCGCGCCTGCGATTGCGCGGGTCTCGCCCGCGTGGACTTCCTCATGGATCCAGTCGCAAAAAACGGTAGGCGCGCCCTCTTCCTCAACGAAATCAATACCATGCCCGGCTTTACCAGCATCTCCATGTACCCCAAGCTGTGGCAGGCCAGTGGCCTCAGCTACTCCGAACTGATAGACCGCCTGATCCAGCTTGCGCGGGAGCGGCACGCGGAAAAGCAGGCCACCGTCTTCAGTATGGGCTGAGTGCAGGATCGGGAGGAGGCATGGACAAACCTTTGTCGCGCCCCTCGGCCATATCTTCGCCCTGAAGTAGCATCAGATTCAGCCAATCGTTGTTGCTGGATGATAGCTGGATGATGTGGTGCGGGGCAGCGTCTTGCTTGGTCGCGCCCAGCCCCGCACGGCAGCTCCGTCGCATTACTTTGCAAGACAAAAACTGCTTGTAAATGCCGCTCAGTCGGGTTATCACCATGTCAAACAGCCCTTTCAAACCCGCGACACGCAGTTGCATCTCACATTCGTTTCTCATCTACTCTTGTCTACTGCAAGATACTGGGATGAAGCTATGGCAAACCCAGGTAACACTTAAGTTCGGGAAATCGCCACAAACCCGGGCAACTTCCGTTGGATAATTTCCTATATCGGCAAGTTGCACCTTCCAGAAACTCCCGCAGTTGAACTAGGAAACGCTCTTGGATCTATCCGTCTTACCCGAGATCTTCGCGCTCGCCCTCCTCATCGGCGCTTATCGCCCGCTGGTGCGGCGCGTCGGCGCGCACGTCAAGCTTTGGTCTCTCGGCTGGTGTTACCTCCTTGCGCATTACTTCGTCCTCTTCGCCGTCAAGCCCGCCCACGCCCGCGATCCGCTGCACCATTTCCTTGCCTTGATTATGCTGGAGACCTGCGGCCTGCTCTTCATGCTCGCCGCCGGCAACGCCCGCATCCGCCGCATCGGGTACCTCTTCGTCGAACAGCTTGCCATACCCCTGTTCGCCCAAACCGCCCTCTCCGGGCTGAACCCTGCGCAAGGTTCGTCCCGCTTGATCCTGCTGCATCGCGCCGTCAACCTCCTCTTCCTGCTGCCCGCGCTTCCTCTGCTCTTTCGCCGCGAAGCTCGCCGGCGGCATCGCGCGGTCGTCGGCGCCGCCTTCGCCCTGCTGGGGCTGGCGACGCTGCCCATCGCGGCCACCCGGCCGGAACTCGTCACCGCGGGTGCGCTTGCGCTGCTCTTCTTCAGCGTCGCTTACCTCTTCCTCTCGAACACCCCCCGTCACTCCCGCGGCGTCTTCGCCACCGGCTTCGGCCTGGCCGCATGGGGCCTGAGTTATCCCTTCGCGGCCGCCATCGAGCACTTCTATCCCGGCCTTGAACTGGATCGCCGTCTGCTCGAGATGCCGCAGTACCTGGTTATGGCGGGCAGCATCCTCACTCTGCTGGAAGAACACCTGCAGCGCACCGAGCGCATGGCCACGCATGATCCGCTGACTGACCTGCCTAACCGCCGCCGCTTTGAGGAGCGCTTCGCCGAGGCGCTTGAAGAGGCGCATGAGGAGAAGACCACCGTCGCCTGCCTTGTCATTGACGTGGATGACTTCAAAACCATCAACGACACCATGGGCCACACCGCCGGCGACCAGCTCTTGACCTCGCTGGCTGTGCGCCTCTCCTGGCATATCAGCGCACGCGACATCCTCGCCCGCACCGGCGGCGATGAGTTTACCGCCATGCTCGCCGGCGTCACGGACGAGCATCACCTGCGCTTCATCGCCAGCGCCATGATGTCCGCGGCGTCGGTGCCGGTCATGGTGGACGGCAAACCCATTGACGTGCGCATCAGCGTCGGGATCGCTCTCTCGCCGGACCACGCGGACGATATTGACGGCCTGCTGAAAGCCGCGGACGAGGCCATGTACCGCGCCAAGCGCAAGGGCGGCAACAAGCTCGTCTTCGCCGGCGACCCAGCGGAAGAGGTGGAGGAGCACAAATCCGCCGCCAATGGCACTCCCGTGGGACGAACGTCCTCTGCCCAGATTCTGCGCATGGGTGCCCCACGCAGCCGCTCGCACTAACTCACCTGTAGGATCTTGTCCGCGACATCCGCCGCCACGCGAGCCTCCGCCACATCATGCACGCGCAGAACATGCGCTCCCGCCAGGATCGCCGCAACATTCGACGCAGTAGTCGCCGCGAGCACGGCCTTCGCTCCCGCCTGCACCCCGCCGTTCAAAAAGCGCTTGCGGGAACTCCCCGCCAGCACCGGATATCCCAGGTCCGCCAGCCGCTCCAG
>CAXTRZ010000090.1:0-8991 GCA_964246715.1 uncultured Acidobacteriaceae bacterium
TAGACGTGGGTTCCGTCTCCTACCCGCGCTGGAAAGCCGGCCAAACCCGGCCGCACCAAATCCAAAACCCGCCTCCGCGCCAGCAAGTCAAAGGGCAAGCGCCGCTAAGGCCTCGGGTGTGGGTGCCTCACGTCTCGCTCCTGAGATGTAGGGCTTTACTGCTTCCTACGGTCGTTCACTGCATCCCAGCCACCGTTCCCTGCGCACACTGCCTCAACACCCCATCATCACGGCCTGATCCACCACCCCGTCACTGTCCTGTGCACACTTCCTGGTGCAATTCCACCACAACTCAACTTTTCCTGGTCGTAGAGTCAAATCTCCAGCAAAGACGCACCCTCCACCACACGAGATGGTGGTCGACTGCCACGGTTCGCCACGCACTTCTCCACGTTCTAATCGCTAAAAACCGTCACGGTTACAATGGACGGAGGAGCCACAAAACAATGCCCCACATGGTGTTCTGCAGCAAGTACAAAGCCGAACTGGAAGGCCTCCCCGAGCCCCCCTTCGACTCCGATTTCGGTCAAAAGATCTTCAAGAGCGTCTCGCAAAAGGCCTGGAATGAGTGGGTTGAACGCCAGAAAATGCTCCTCAACGAGTATCGCCTGCAGCCCTGGACCCGCGAAGCCCAGGAGTTTCTCGTGGAACAGATGAACGGCTTCTTCTTCGGCGAAGGCGAAGGCGGCTCACTCCCCAAGGAATACGTGGCTCCCACGCACTAACGCCATGGTAGGCGTGGTGTAAACTAAGGAAACCCCGCGCGTTTGCCGCCATCATCACGACGGCAAAGGCGCTCCGCAACAAGTCGGGACGTGGCTCAGCCTGGTAGAGCGCACCCTTGGGGTGGGTGAGGTCGCTAGTTCGAATCTAGTCGTCCCGACCATTCATTCGTAGACCCGCAGAAGCGGCAAAATCGTGGCAGAAGACGCGGCTTCATTAATCCCATGCCAATGACCCTCCGTTCTGATACTCGATCACGCGGCTCTCGAAAAAGTTCTTTTCCTTCTTCAAGTCCATCGCTTCGGACATCCATGGAAAAGGATTATCAGTCGGCGAGAAGACAGCTTCGAGGCCGATCTGGCTGCAGCGGCGATTTGCAATGAAGTGCATGTACTGTTCGCAGAGAGACGCACTCAGCCCCAGGAAGCCGTTCGGCATGGTGTCACGGCCGTAGGCAGCTTCAAGTTCAGCAGCGGAGCGGATCATGTCGCTTACTTCCGCTTGGAACACTCCCGTCCAAAGGTGGGGGTTCTCATTTTTGATCTGGTTAATGACATCGATCCCGAAGTTGAGGTGGATGGACTCGTCGCGAAGGATGTACTGGTACTGCTCGGCAATGCCGACCATCTTGTTGCGCCTGCCAAGCGAAAGAATTTGCGCGAACCCCGTGTAGAACCACATCCCCTCGAAGACCACGTAGAAGGCGATGAGATCCCGCAGGAAGGCCTGATCAGCGGCCATCGTGCCGGTCTCGAAGAGCGGATCGCTGAGATGCTGCGTATACTGGATCGCCCAGGCGGCTTTCCCCGTAATAGACGGAACCTCGCGGTACATGTTAAAGAGCTCTCCCTCGTTCAGGCCGAGCGACTCCACAATGTACTGGAAGGTGTGGGTGTGCACGGCCTCCTCAAAGGCTTGACGAAGCAGATACTGCCGGCACTCAGGGTTGGTGAGATGCCGGTAAATGGCAAGGACGATGTTGTTTGCAACGAGAGACTCCGATGCGGCGAAGAAGCCGAGATTGCGTTTGATAGCGCGGCGCTCGTCCAGCGTCAGTCCACTGGGAGACTTCCACAACGCGATGTCAGCCTGCATGGAGATCTCGGTCGGCATCCAGTGATTGTTGCAGCCGGAGAGATACTTCTCCCACGCCCAGCGATACTTCAGGGGAAGAAGCTGATTGACGTCGGCGCGGCAGTTGATCATGGCCTTATCGTCCACGCGCACACGCCCGGACTCCGGAGACACCGGGGCTTCAGGAGAGAGGGTCGTTACGGTGGCGGCTGGCGCTTCTTCTACGGTGTCGGTCCAGGTAAGCATAGGTGTCCTTAATGGGGCGGTAAGTTGTTTACTGGCAGACTTCGCAGGTTGGATCTTCGATGGCGCAAATCTTCGAGCGTATTGCTGAGGCGTTCATGGACACAGCGTTGAGCTTGCCGTCGGTGCGCGTCATGGTGGATTTTTCGACGTGTGTGGCGCTGCGGGAACGCAGGTAGTAGGTCGTCTTCAGGCCGGCGTGCCAGGCCTCGCGATAAAGGCCGTCCAACTTCTTGCCGCTAGGCTCAGCGAGGTACAGGTTCAAGGACTGAGCCTGGTCGATCCACTTCTGCCGCTGCGCCGCCGCCTGAATCAGCCACGTCGGTTCAATCTCAAAGGAGGTCGCGTAGAGCCGCTTCAGCTCCGCGGGAACTCGATCGATAGATCCAAGCGACCCGTCAAAATACTTGAGGTCGGAGATCATGACCTCGTCCCACAGACCAGCCTGCTTCAGATCGTGAACCAGCGATGCATTGACGACGGTGAAGTCGCCGGACATGTTGGACTTCACAAAGAGGTTTTGATACGTGGGCTCGATCGATTGCGTCACGCCACAGATGTTGGAGATGGTCGCCGTGGGCGCAATGGCAAGCGTATTGGAGTTCCGCATGCCCACGGTCTTCACCTGATCGCGGAGGCCGCTCCAATCCAGCGTGGAGTTGCGTGCCACCTGCAGCTCATGCTTTCGAGTGCTTTGCAGAAGCTCGATGGAGTCGATGGGAAGGATGCCTTGGCTCCACAACGAACCCTCAAAGGTGGGATAACGGCCTCGTTCGGCGGCCAACGCGACGGACGCGGAGATCGCATGGAAGCTGACCACTTCCATGCTCGCGTCGGCAAACTGCACCGCTTCCCGCGACGCAAAGGGGATGCGCATCGCATACAGCGCGTCCTGATACCCCATGATGCCCAGCCCAACCGGACGATGACGCAGGTTGGAATGACGCGCCTCGGGAACAGTGTAGTAGTTGATGTCGATCACGTTGTCGAGCATCCGCATCGCGGTCGTAACTGTCTTCTTCAGCCGTCCCTCATCAAGGCCGTTAGCCGTAACGTGGTTGGCCAGATTGACGGAGCCAAGATTGCAGACCGCAATCTCCTTGTGGTTGGTATTGAGCGTGATCTCCGTGCAAAGGTTTGAGGAATGCACCACACCGATATGCTGCTGCGGCGAGCGCAGATTACAAGGATCCTTGAACGTAATCCACGGATGACCCGTCTCGAAGATCATCGTCAACATGCGGCGCCACAGCTCGACAGCGCGGAGTGTCTTGGTCACGCGGATCTCGCCGCGTTGCGCCTTTGCCTCATAGAAGGCGTAGCGCTCGGCAAACGCAGTGCCGTAAAGATCATGCAGGTCGGGCGCCTCGTCAGGCGAGAACAGCGTCCATGGGCCATCGGCTTCCACGCGCTCCAGAAACAGGTCCGGAACCCAGTTCGCGGTGTTCATGTCATGGGTACGGCGGCGATCGTCACCGGTGTTCTTGCGCAGGTCCAGGAACTCTTCAATGTCGACATGCCATGTCTCGAGGTAGCCGCAGACCGCACCCTTGCGCTTGCCGCCTTGATTCACCGCGATGGCGGTATCGTTGGCCACCTTCAGGAACGGTACAAGCCCCTGCGACTCGCCATTCGTGCCATTGATGTGCGCGCCCAGCCCTCTCACGCCCGTCCAATCGTTTCCCAGTCCGCCGGCGTACTTGGAGAGCAGCGCATTGTCCTTGATGGACTTGAAGATGCCGTCCAGGTCATCGGAGATCGTCGTCAGGAAGCAGGACGAGAGCTGCGGACGCAACGTCCCTGCATTAAACAGCGTCGGTGTCGAGCACATGAAGTCGAAGGAAGAGAGCAGCTCGTAAAACTCGACGGCCCGCGCATCCCGGTCGATCTCGCGCACTGCAAGACCCATCGCCACCCGCATGAAGAAGGCCTGCGGCAGCTCAAACCGGACGCCGCCCTGATGCAGGAAGTAGCGGTCATAAAGAGTCTGTAGCCCTAGAAACTGGAAGTTGCGGTCACGCTCCGGCTTCAACGCCGCGGCGAGCCTGGCCAAATCGAAGCTGCCCAGCTCCTTATCCAGAAACTGCAGCCGGATGGCCACTCGAACGTACTCAGGGAAGTACTCATCGTACCGCAAGTCGGCATGCAGCTGGGGGCCCATGACAACCCCCGGAAGCACAAAACCGAGCGCCTCATCACGCAGAGTGTTGAGCAGCAGACGCGCGCTCACGTAAGCGTAGTTGGGTTCCTGCTCAATCAGCGCCCGCGCGGCCATCGTCTGCGCCAGGCCCAGCTCATGAAGCTGGATTCCGTCGTACAGGTTGCGTCGAACCTCAGCCATTACGGCATCGACCGAGACTCCATCCAGCCCGTCGCAAGCGTTCGCCACAAGCTGTTCCAGAGCTCGCTCATCCAGCGGCTCCGTGCGCCCGTCCTTGAGGCGAACCTTGAGCGACGTCGCGACAGGCGCAGCCGCCTGCTCCCTCCGCTTGCGCCGCTCCTGCGCACGCTCCTCCCGGTAGAGAACGTACGCGCGTGCAATCTTATGCTCGCCGGACCGCATCAGCGCGAGCTCCACCTGGTCCTGGATATCTTCAATGTGAATGGGCCGGGCGGAGTCGGCCCGGCGGATCAGCGTCTGGACGATCTGACCCGTAAGCGCCTCCACCGCCTCATGAATGCGCCGCGACTCCGCCGCGCCCGTACCCTCCACGGCAAGGAACGCCTTGGTGATGGCTATGGTGATCTTGCTCTCGTCGAACACGGAGAGCGCGCCGTTACGGCGAATCACCTGAAAGCCCGCCTCCGGCTTCGCGGAAAGGGATGGCGTAAGAAAGCCGGGGCGCGGTGGAAGCGATGCGGCAAAGTCGTGTGCGGATGCGGCCATGGATGAATCTCCTTGGCCTCGGAAGCGTTGCGAAGAAACAACGGACGTCCTCGTCAGCGTGACGAGCACTACCCATTGTCACCTCGCCTCCCCTCGGAGGCGCGAGCGAATAGTTCCATGGCAGGTCTTCGGACTCTACAGGTTCAACCCTACTCGCCGGACTTCCAGAGCGGTCGCTCCAGTGTCATCGTGGCTTTCGTACCTGCATACCGCTGCGGGGCAGTTCCGGACTCTCACCGGATTCCCTCTTCACACTCCCAAAAGAGTGACCGTGGAATAGACCCACTATATATGGTGGCCCAGACAAGCCAGCACGCTTCCTGTGGATATCCTCGCTTTACTTCCCGGACTCCGTCCCCTTCACAAACGTTGCGACATCGTCGTGGAACTTCTTCAGCACGTCCTCATTCACATAAACCATATGCCCCGACTCATAGTAGTGATAGCTGATGTTCGCCTGCAGTTTGTCCGGGATCTGCAGGTGGTGCATCTCGTACATGCCCTCAAAGAACGGCGTCGCTAGATCGTAGTACCCGCCCGCCAGCATCACCCGCATCGTCGGATTGGACTTCATCGTGAACGCCAGGTCCGGCATCACGTTGGTCCCGCCGCCCCAGCCCTGCGTAATTGACGGGCCGCCCGGCGCTTGGTGCCGCAGATCCCACTGGAACGCTGCATCCGCGTCTACGCCTGGCTTGTAGGTCTCATTGCGGCCGTACTTCAACTCCGTCCGCAGATAATGGTTGATCGCCGTCGTATACGCTGACGAGATTGCGTTCGACTGCGGATCGTACTCCGCGCTCTCCGAAAGCGGATCGAAGTCCGGGCCCTTGTACCGCGTATCCAGCCGCCCGGTCGTCAAGCCTTCGCTGTCCTGCAGCGTCTTTGAGAACTCCCCGCCATCCACGCGCAGATTTGCCTTCAGCAGATACGCCAGCGGCAGCCCCGTATAGTTGTGCAGCTTCTCCGCGACCGCCTGCTTTTCGGCCGGCGCCAGCTGCGACCCCGCCGTCAGCGCCGTCTGGTACTCGCCCAGTGCAAACGTCTCCACCTCGGCCAGGAACGGCTCCAGTGCCGCCGGCTGCGACGGCAGCTTGCGGTGGTAGAAAGCCGTCGCCGCATAGGTCGGCAGCGCCACCACAAACGGCTGGTCCACTCCCGGATTCCAGCGTGGCGTATCCACCGAGTTGTCGAAGCTCAAAATAGCCGACAGCAACACCATCCCGTTCAGATCGACGTTCTGCAAAGCCGCACTCAGCACCGCGCTTCGCGGCGTCCCATAGCTCTCGCCAAACAGATACTTCGGCGAGTTCCAGCGGTCATACTTGGTCAAGAATCGCCGGATAAACCGCTCAAATGCATGCGCATCCGGGTCCACGCCCCAAAAAGCCTTCTCTTTATCCTTCCCCATGATCCGGCTTAGCCCGGTCCCCGGCGCATCGATAAACACCAGGTCCGTCACATCCAGCAGCGTGCTCTGGTTATCCGCCATCACATACGGTGCCGCCGTCTTATGCTCCGTATCCGGCGTCACCACCCGCCGCGGCCCAAACGATCCCATATGCAGCCACATCGTCGCCGAACCCGGCCCGCCGTTATACAGAAACATCACCGGCCTGGATGTTGAACCAGCGCCCGCAGGCAAATCCTTCTTGAAGTACGCCGTATAGAACATCCGCGCCGTCGCCGGATGTTCCTCCGGCTTGGCCGCATCCAGCGGATTCATCCCGGACTCCGGCAGCAGCTTGCCATCCAGCCCCAGCATCGCATCATAAGCGTCCGTGCTGCCCACCGTAATCGTTCCCGCCACCGCCTGGTACGCGATCGTCTGTCCATTCGTCGTAATCGTATGATCCGTTGCCGAGTCCGCTGGCGGCCCCGGCAGTTCCACCACCGGCTTCCCCTCCACGACGATCTTCTGATCCTTCGCGTTCGTGTTGGCCGCCTTGCGCTTATCCTGAGCCCCGCTTACGGCAAAGCTCGCGCCCAGCACCACCACTCCCCATACCTTCACAGCGTGCATCATCTCTCCTGAATACGCGGCAGCGGCAGCACAAACCCGCCTCACAGCATGGGCTGAGTATAGCTTCGCAGCTTCAAACGCTTACGTTCGCCAACGCCTTTCGTTCCCGCCCACTTGTGGTTTCTAAGATTGATGTTTGAAAGAATGCGTATCCTGAGCGAAGTCTGACGGCCCAATCGTCAGACGCAGTCGAAGGACCCTGAAGAGCAATCTTTCCCAAACCTCTGCAGGTTCGCGCAAGAATCTTAAAACTCAGGCTCATTCCCAGAACAACCTAGCCCAGCCCCGCAACATTCTGCTTCCCCGTCGGACAGATGCCCAGCAGCGGACACCCCTTGCACTTTGGCTCCGCAAACGTACACAGTGTCTGCCCATGCAGCTTGATCAGCGAGTGGTGCTCATCCAGCTTCGCCGCGTCCCAATCCTCAGGAATCAGCCGCATCAGCCGTCCTTCTGTGATCCCCGCATCCGCTCTCGGCGTCAGCTTCAGCCGCTGCGTCACCCGCAGATGGTGCGAGTCCACGCACAAAGCCCGCCGCCGCAGCGTGGAAAAGTTCACCACCGAAGCCGAAACCTTCGGCCCCACCCCTTCAAATCCCTCCAGCCACTGCCGTATCTTCTCCGTCTTGTACTTCGCCAGAAAATCCAGCGTCAGCGTTCCATACCGAGCCGTAATCTCCAGCAGCGCCCGCTTCAGCCACGGCGCCTTCACCTCAGGAAACGTCACCCGCTGAATCGTCCGCTCAATGTCTTCGACCGAAGCATCCCGAACCTCTTCCCACGTCCCGAACCGCTCCCGCAGGTCCCGCATGACCTGGTGCGACTCCTCCGTCTTCGTCCGTGACGAAAGCAGCGAGTAGATAAACTGCGTCAGCGGGTCCCAGGGCTCGCGCGGCTTCGGCTCCCCATACCGCTGCAGCAACAATCGCTGCACCTCCAGGATGCGCGGATCGGGAGCTTGCGGAAACAAGGAGACGGGCACCATCTCTTCTCATTCTATTCGCTACGTTCTACACCTCGTATACTGACTCAACCCGTCCCCCATCCCATTCCCGGGAGCCGTCTCTGATGCGCACGTTTCTCTGGTGGCTCTTCGTCGCCCTCGCCTGCACTCCCGTCACCCTTATGACGTTTGTCGCCGCCGAAGCCCGTTACCCTGGCCTCGACCCCCTCACCCTCCACAATCCTTCCTTCTTACGCGAGTTCGTCGGCGAAGTCGCCATCACCTGGGTCGGCTACGGCAAGGACTCCGCCTCCAGACTCGACCGCGTCCTCCGCCTAGCTCCCAACAACGCCGAAGCATGGACCCGCCGCTGCAGCGAGCAGAACTACGCCGGCTTAGATCAAGCCTTTGCCGCCTGTACCAAAGCCGTCTCCCTCTCGCCCATGCAGTGGAACTACAACAACCTAGGCCGCGCCCAGGAGAAGCGCCACGACCCTTGCGCCGCAGAGGACTCCTTCAACGTCGCCAACATGAAAGCCGCATGGGCGGACACCTATATCCTGCGGGAGTTCGGAGAGGCCTCTCTGGAATGCGGCCACGTCGCAGCCGCCGTCAATGAGTTTGAACAGGCAGAAAAGAAGGATGCCCAGCAGGTCGCCGTCGCCGCCGCCGAGAATGAAGATGAGGATGACCTCCAGGAAGAAAAAGACGACCTCGCCACCGATCGTGACTGGCTCATCCTCGTCTACGGCCGCTATGGCAGCATGACGGAAGCCGCCCAGATGTGCTCCACCGTCCACCCTGCCTGGAAGACCTGCTCCTGCAACATCGGCGCCAAAGGCGTCCAATGCGCTGACCATCCCACTCAGCCGCGCACTGACTCTCAAATCCGAGCACCTCATCCGGTAAGGTTAAGTCCTTTTGATTGAAGACTTTGCAGCCACCCACCATTGAAACACAGACTTTACCCACAAAAAACGTGCAGGTCCAGACTTAAGTCCTTTCGCTCTAATACTTTGCACACATTCGTGCCCCCCCATACCTATCAGTTCCGCGTGACCCCTACCTCTCTCCCTTTTTTCGTCGCCAGCCCCCAAG